>NZ_JAUFPZ010000002.1:1859285-2161071 GCF_030409505.1 Zunongwangia endophytica
CATTTATTCGAATTGGGCATCGATTAGTCTTAAAGCTTTGGTTTATCGAAATTTGAATTTCTTGTTCCAGTTTTAAAAATTCATAGGATTGAGAATTTTTAAGCTCTTTCCAATTTTTGAGAGATGTGGCCCAAAGACCTTTAGCTAGTAATTTTTCTATCCAAAATTTTGAAGAGTTCTCTTTAATCAAATCGACAAGAATTGATTTGATCTCATCTCGTTTTGAAAAAACCATAGATTGATCGTATTCATTCAGCAGATCAGACTGGATAATTTCTTTTAAATCCTGCAACGGAATCATTGCAAGAGCAATATACCCATCTTTGGTTTTGTATATTCCATAAGGCGCTCCAAGTAAAGCATGTGCATTGTTCACCAAAGATCTTTTAGGAAGCTTACCACTGGCAAAGTAAGTGGTGAAAATTTCAAATTGAAAATCGATAAGGGACTCCAGCAAACTCACTTCTATTTTAATCGCTTTTTTCTTTCGATTTTTATAAACCAAAGCAGCAAGTATAGCCTGAACAACTTGCGCTCCGCATAAAATGTCGCCTATCGCCAGTCCAAAAGGTGTCGGAGCATCATCTCTATCTCCGCTAGCGTACATAAGTCCACTCATAGCCTGTACCAATAAATCCTGTCCGGGTTTTTTTCCCCAAGGACCAACTTTTCCATAACCGCTTATTTCCGCATAAACCAATTCAGGATTACATTCTTTAGCTTGGTCAAAGTCTAAACCCAACTTTTTCATTACTCCTGGTCGAAAATTATGGATTATAACATCAGCTTCTTCTATCAATTTTCTAATATTATCTAATTCTTCTACCGATTTTAAATTTGCAGTGTAGCTTTCCTTATTTCTGTTTATAGTGTGAAAAAGCAAAGAATTATTTTTAACCCATTGATCTTTAATTGGTAAAATTCGGCATAAATCACCTTTGCCGGGATTTTCTATTTTAATCACTCTTGCTCCAAGATCAGCAAGCCGGAGACCAGCTGAAGGCCCCGCAAGATACTGGCAAAACTCCAGTACCAAAATTCCCTTTAAAGGTTTATTATTGGTTTTATTTTTCATTTTTCATTTTCAGGCTTTCCTCATAAATACTATTCATTTCAATAAAGGCATCCTTCATTTTTTTCTCTCCTTTCAAAAATTGCTGTAAGGGATCACCAGCATGATCCTGAAAATGTAGATACCCGTTATATCTTGGCCGCAAATAGGAATTATCCAGAGACTTTAAGGAGTCTTGAAAACAGTTATTACTGATCGAATTATTGGTTTCATCAAGCCAGGCTTTCCGATGACCAGGCTGGCCTCCATGTAATACAAATTCAGTTGACTGGTATCTTTCTGAGGCTACCATTTGAGCAAATTTCAAAGCTTCCTTTTTATGCTCGCTGAATTCTGAAACCGATAAACCGGTTCCTCCTAATGTACTTCTTAATTTTTTTCCATTAAAGCTTACAAGGTCACCGTAATGTAGCTGATATTTCGCATAACCCCTGTGTGTGTAATTTGCATATCCATAAGCAAAAGGGCAATACCAGAAATCATTTCCGGAAGTCATCATCTCTGCAACCTTAATGGGATTTGCCTGAAACATTTTGCCATCAAGCAAACTGTAAAACTCTTTCATTCTTTCCATTACAAGGAAAGCTGATTTTTCGCGAACAATTAATTCTTCAGATTGAAATGGCATCTCACCGTGAGCCTGGCAAAACATGTAGAAATTCATCAATAGATCAATTGGAATAGCGGGGGCGGCAACTTTCCCTTTTCTAGCCAGATCCAAAACCTGCTCCCAGGTTTTAGGAATTTCGGCATCATTTTTATGAAGTAAATCAGTTCTGAAACTTGGTACCGGAGCAGCAGCATCAATTGCCAGTGCCCACTGATGTCCTCCAAAATTATAGCTGTCATGAGATCCTCCAACTTGGTTTTCCTGCTGATTCTTAATAAATTCTTCTGGTAAGTGTTCTTCAAGCGGTAATACACAATGTGTTTTCGCAGCACATCCTACCCAGGGATGATCAATAACCAAAAGATCGTAACTTTTTGTAAGCTCTTCAATTGGATAATCGGCAAATTCCTGCAATGTACGTTGCCTCCATTCAATATGAACATCGGGATACATTTCTCTGAAGCGTTGCGCACATGCCTGTAAAGGAACAAGTCCGCGTGTATGTCCCCAGGTTATTCCTTTCAATATTTTTGGAGAATCAGCCATTAGCCTTCTTTCTTTTCGGTTAACAATAAGTGTTCACAAAACATCACTAGCTCATCGTACTGATTAAAAACCTCTACTTTCTCAGTCACAATACCATATTGTGGTTTTTTATGATCTTTTTTATTAGAAATACTAATTTTTACACGGATAGTATCCCCTATAAAGACAGGATGGGTAAACCGGAGCCTTTCATAACCATAGGTCATTGCAACTTCATTAATCACATTGGCCGCCATGCCGATAGCTACTGAGAAGATCAAGGTACCGTGTGCGATTCGCTTTTTGAAAGTTTGTGTTTTACACCATTCTTTATCCATATGATGCGGGAAAAAATCACCTGTTTGTCCAGCATGCATCACAATATCGGTTTCGGTTATGGTGCGACCAATCGTTGTTCGCTCTTCACCGATTTCAAATTCTTGGTAATATTTCTGTATAAACATATATTTTAGATAGCTTTATAGCTGATTTTGTATTCTTTATCTGGATTTATAATTACTTCATATTCATCATTTCCAAGATTGGTAATTTTAGCTGTCCCTTTTGGTTTTGATTTGCTTGTAAAAATCAAATTTCCTTCTCCTTTAACTCCCGTTACCCGAATTTCCTTTTTACTTACATAAATTTCAATATCTCCATTGGGAGTAGGCACTTTTCCTTCTATCCAATCGAGTCCGCCAAGATTTGGCCTAATTTCATATTGCGTATAACCTGCAGCAGTTGGCTTGATCCCTAAATAATATTTACCGAAGAGATAAATAGGACTGGCGCCCCAGGCATGGCACAAACTTTTCCCGTAAGGCCGTCCGTACATCGATAAATGTTCGTCTCCTTCATCTGAAGGATCATACTTTTCCCAAAATGAAGTAGCTCCCAATTCCAGCATACCTCCCCAATAATCTCTAATTTCTTCCAGCACATATTCCTGTTCGCCTATCGCACAAAGAGCCTCTAATTCGTAAAAACGCATATACGGAGTGGTTATCTCCAGAATATCATCATTCAACAAAACCTTTTCTTTTACACTTTGCTTTTGATCTTCATTAAAGTAATTAAAAAATATACCAAACATATTAGCGTAACGCGTAACCGTCTCTTGCATTTCCCCATTTATACGCTGGTGCTTCATGACTTGGTTTTCTTCATCCCAGAAAACATCAAACAGCTTTTCCTGCATTTGTTTAGCCAAATTTTCATATCGCTTTTGATCATTTTTATCCCCAGCAATTTCAGCACTTTTTGACATTGCCTGAAGACTTCGCGCAAGTAACATTTGTTCAAAACTTACTTCACCTGTTTTCGGCAAACCATCAGCCCAATCGATAAAAACCCAGTCACCTTCTAAAGGCTCCAAGAACCCGGATTTATTACGTCTACCTAGAACAAATTCCATAAGACTTTTCATTCTTGGATAGAACTGTTCAATAAAACTTATATCACCGGTATAGAGATAATAATCATATATGCCCACAAACCAATACAGTGAATAATCCATAATGGTATTGATATGCGCCGTTATTGGTTCCTTTCCTCTTAATGCAAGCAGTGTTCTTTCTACGGAATTATTATCGAAGAACAGGTAGTAGTTCATCAAATAACTCTGGTAAGCGTCTCCAGACCAGATCCAACGATCTCTTTTAATACCATCGATAAAAAATTCTCTTGAAGTAAGATGCATAGTGTAAGCCGAAACATCCCAGATTTCATTAAGCAACCCATCTGAAGAATTGAATTTCCCACGATAATCAAGTGGAAGATATTCATATAGCATAGAAATGGAGTCGTATTTTATGGAAGGATCGGCCTGTACCTGCACATATCGAAAAGCTTTTGATTCATCGTGAGTATATTCTAAAGCCTGGCTTCCGTTGAATTTTATATAATCAAGAGTTTCACATTTTGCTGGGTCTAAAGCTTCTTCGCGAGATTCACCGTAATATAAAGCTAACCTTCCTTCACCTTTAATTCCGTGTATTTTTATGTATCCAAAAGTTTCCTTACCAAAATCAACCAATTCTCCATCACCAATAGGTTCTATTGTCTTCGCATTCCAGGGTTCTGTTTCAAGCCTAAAATCTGAAGGCTTTTCAACTGGCGAATTGAACTTCCAAGATCCCACCGGTTTCCAAGGTGTTCCTGATTGCTGTGCGTTACCTTTCTCATCAATCCATAATTTATCCTCATTAGTAACGATCCAGGATTCATCTGAATTAATATATTTTCCCTGTATATAAATAGACGGTAAAAATTCCTGATTATAAACTTTAAGCGAAATAGTGTGTTTCCCTGCTTCTATCGTGACAGATTTTGGCTGACCATAAATTTGTTTACCGTCAATCAATAACTGAAAAGAACCTTCTGAATAAATAGTAACCTCATCTTCTTCCGGTAAATTGACATCTGTTTGAAAAGTGACGAGAGGAAACGGACTGTAATAGCGCCAAAGTGGCGGAAATACCGCTTCCCGCTCTGTCCGACGTACTTGCATCTTATTGCTCAGCCATATTTCAAAATCACCAGGATACCAAATCCAGGTTGCACTACTTTCCCCTATATTCTCTTCCTGGGAAATGGCGATATTGCAACTACAAAGAGATATTATTAGAATTGCGGCAATTTTTATAAAGGAGTATTTCAATGATTTCATGAACTAATAGGCCTAAGTTATATTTTAAATATCTCTAATATTTATTATGAATTTATCCTGTACCTCCCTGTTTTTCTTTTTTAATTAGAACCCTGAAATAACCAGTCTACCGATTTTTTACCTACAAGACCCGCATCCCTGCTATTTATTTTTTGCCCTGCCGAGATAAATCCAAGTATTAACACTCTTCCTCTATCCAATTGAAGTTCATTTTTACCAGTCTCGAATTGATAGGTATGTATATTTATTTTGGGATAATCATCCAACTTCAAAGCATTAGCAATTGTAATATCAGCCTGTCCCCTAGTATTACCCGCTGCATTATTTTCTAAGGTAGGAGCTATTAGATTTTCTTTATCCGTGGCATCTTCAAAAAATCCTACCACCACTTTCACAGGTTTTGAGTTTTCAAACTTGAGAATTGTTCCATTTGCTATCTGATTCTTCTCCTTAAATTTTACGCCGGTTAGTTTTGAAATTTCAGGAGCAGTTTTAATAATTTGCGCACTCATTTTATCGTATACAAGACTTCCCACTGCGACCGAATAAGTTTCCTGCCCCGAGAGAATTTCAACTTCAGCAGGTGTCCATGCTTTAACTTTTTCGTCCTGTGAATCAGATTTTACTGAAGAGTCAATATTATTTAAATTTTTTCTAAAATTTTCTAATTCCTGTTCGTAAAGCGGTAACATTTCAGACCACAGCTTATATTTTCCATCATCCCCACCAATAGGAATCCGCCTCATGGAGGTTTGCATACTATTAGCATAAAAATAATTTCCCTCGGTCAATTCAACCAGTTTACGATAGTGTTTCAAACTGTTTTCCAGATGAGGAATTGCTTTTAAAAGAGCATCTTTCTCTCCCGAATGATCATATCTTAATACAAGCATGGCTGCTCTTACTTTTTCTGTAAAGAAATCTGCAAATGCCTTATAGGCATGAATATCATTCTGAAGTCGAATGAATTCTTCTTTATTTATACTTACATTCGGTTCTGCCTTATCTATAGCCTCAACAGCTTTTTTACCATGGGCTTCAATTTCCTGAATAATTTGTAGGGGCGTTTCTCCAATGTGTGGTTCATTGTTAAATTCTTTTTCGGCGTATTCAATCAGAATTTCTCCTTCTGGCCCGGTGGATTCATAAAATCCCGGATAAACGCGCCACTTATATGGATTAGCCAACTGACTCATAAACATGCCTAGTAATAAGGTTTGCCTGTTTCCTTCAGTGATTCCAAATCTCCTCAGAGTTTTAGGAGCAATTTCCCCTGTCTCCTCATAAGCCGTTAGAATTTGTTCAGAGACAGCCCGATCAGTGCCATACTTTTTAGAAAATTCGTCGCTCCAGAATTTAATTTCTTCATTTCTTTCTCTTTCTTTTTGCCAGGCATACCTTCCCCAGGCGCTGTACCAGATCCAATCTCGATCCATTTCCAGTAAACGGGGTGCCGTATTATCTGCGGTATATGGCCAGTCCCAATAAGAAGCTTGAGGATATAGATGCAAGGCATTTGCTCCGTGAATTTCATGCATAGCTTTAACTGTCTTTTGAATAAAATTAGGAGAACCAAAACGAAATGGCTCCAGATTTGCAAGGATATGAACGTTTGAAATATGTACCGAAGCCAGATTACTTAAATCCTGATGGATTTTTGTCCAAGGACCTCGTGGTTCATAAGTAGTTAAAGACTCACCAGTATACTTATGTGTGGTATAGAGATTTTTATACAAGGGAAACGCAGCCTGCACAACCTTTGGAGCATCAGTATCGTGCGCTCTCAAAATGATTGGTGGTTCATCTTCTCTTCCCAGTCTTTGCATGCCATCCTTCACGCCGGGAATAATTGTATTTGTAAACCAGTTTATATCATTTTCAATGCCGCTAATAGCTTCTCCCAGTGCGACCAGAAGCCCAACATTAGGATATTTCTCTATAAAAGCCGCTATTGATTTTCGAGTATAATCTTCCAGTAAAGGAGTAATTTCACGTCCTCTATCCTGAGTAGAGATATTATGATGTTCTGCAAAAGGTTTGGAAACGATAATATTGTAGAACATTTGAATTATCCAAATTCCGCGTTTATCAGCTTCTGTTGTTAGAAATTCGAATATTTCTTCGTTTTTTCTGAAAGTTTCTTCATCTACCTCAAGTGCATAGGGATAATCTTCTAATTTCACTAAGGATGCAAATGGATGTCCGTTCCATAAATACAGAGAATTATATCGATTTTTAACCAGCATATCCAAATATTTTATCCATAGTTCCTTATCGTAAAACCAGGGGAAATTATTTGGAGAATATGGATATTCATAGACATGTCTATCTGGAAGAATATTCATTTTTTGCATTCCTATAGCAGTTCCTCGCAAAACCATCTCCGGCTGATCACTAAAATCTAGATTTTTCGGTAATTTTTCTTCAGATTTGATTCTATCGGCAAGCTCCAATGCTCCATAAAGTGCACCGGACTCGTCATTCCCAATGACATATATTCTATTGCCTTCAGAAGAAATTCTGAAGGCTTCCTTTGAATTGGTAATTTTAGGCTGATAACTTTCGAAATTATGTTTTATAAACCAATCGGAATCTTTTTCAGCCACAATGATTAATCTTTTAGATTCTGAATTATCATTTCGCACATCTTCAAGGAATCGAATATCTTCTCCAATACGATCCAGTTCCAGCATCAACCGTTCTGAACCAAAATTTATTCTTGGTGATTCTTTATCAAATGAAATTGCAATCTGAGCATTCAGTTGCATTGAAAAAATGATTAAGAATGTACTGAAAATTGTTTTCATTAGCGCTTTTTAATTTCCGTTGAAGAATATATAAAGACCTATCATTACGATAAATAAGGCCGCCCACATCACTTTAGCTGAAGGTTTCAATTTTGATAATTCCCCATAGTCGAGCGTACTTACATATTGGTTTTTCGATTTTTCGTTAAGCGAAAGAATCACAATTAGTACAGAAAGAAATACGAAAATGTAAAAAGAAAGCAATAGAAAATGTGGCCAAAAATCATAATCTGCTGCTGGGAAAACCCACAAATAGAAGACGCCTACGCCCATGCTCAGAATGGTTCCTAAAATAAGAATGACATTTACGGCGCGGGTGGTTGTTTTTTTCCAAAGCACACCGAAAAGGAAAACTACGGACATTGGGGGAGCAATAAATCCTAAAATTGATTGAAAAACATCGAATAAATTTAAGCCTTTAATACTATTAATAGCAAGTGTGATAAAAATGGCTAATAATGCCCCCACTACAGTTACCGCTCTTCCTATTTTAACTATCCTCTTCTGAGATGCTTCAGGTTTAAATTTCTTTACATAAATATCGATCGTAAAAACTGTGCTTAATGCGTTTAGAGCAGAATCTATTGTACTAACTAATGCGGCTATTAAAACTGCCATCACAAGACCCGTCATTCCTACAGGGAACATTTTAGTGACCATAGTCATATAGGCTTCATCTGGATTTTGCAAGTCAGGATAAAGAATAAAACAAATTACTCCTGGAAGAATAAATAACGGAACATCCAGTATTTTAAGCCAACCGGTGAAATTGGCTCCTAGCTGTCCCTGTTTAATATTTTTCGCTCCCAAAACCGATTGCACCATGGATTGATCTGTGCACCAAAACCACACTCCCATTACTGGATAGCCCAATATAATTGCAATCCAAGGATAGTTTGGGTCATCCGCAGGAAGAAAAAGATTCCAATATTCTGAAGGTGTTTCAGATATTAATGTCTCAATACCTCCAATCTTATAAATTCCAGTTATCGTAAGAGCCAAAGAAACTACGATGAGTAAAATCATTTGGAATACATTAGTAGCTGCTATAGCCTTTAGTCCGCCAGCGATAGTAAAAAAAGAAGCTATGATGATTAAAACGATAATGGAGAGCCACATGGGAATTCCTAAAATCTGTTGAATAAGAATACCTCCTGCAAAAAGTGTAAGAGATAGCCAGCTAATTAATACCGTTACGATCGTATACCAGGCCAAAATATTTTGCGTGGAATCACCAAAGCGTTTACCCATAAACTCAGGTAAAGTCTGCGTTTTAGCTCCTAGATAACGTGGAGCAAATACAACTGCAAGTAAAAAAATGAAAATGAAAGCATACCAGGCAAAATTTCCCGCTACGATACCTGTGGTATAGCCAATACTAGCGGAAGCTATCAACATTGAAGGCCCAACGTTAGTTCCCCACATGGTAAAACCAATACTAGTCCAATTAAGGGAATTACCTGCTAAAAATAGATTCTCGTCTACATCTTTTTTATCTCTAAAGCTGGCCCAGTAACCTATCCCTACAAGAATTAAAATATATACACCCACAACGATAAAATCAGTTATGGTCAATAAGTCATGAATTTCCATAAATAATCTTAAAATTTAGGATAGTAGTTTCTGCAGATTGAATTCCTCAATAATTGCTGAGATTTTTTCCGGTTTACCAGAATCAAGAGATCGCTCCATAGCCTTTAATAGAACAATTGTACCTATTCCTTCTATTAAATCGGGGTATGCCGTAAAATTCTGATGAATACTATCCGCAAAATAATTCAAATAGTTCTCGTATTCTCCGGCATGATGACTTTTCCCTTCAAATCTGAAAAAATGCTTTAACTTATGTTCCCACGTTATTATACGTTCTTCACTATCTTTATCTGTTATAGCGTATCGTAAATCCATATAATCTCCCTGGCTACATCCTAAATTTCCGCGAAGAATACAGCTCATTTCACTATCCCGCTGTACTGGTTGTACCGGCCCCGAATAAGCTCCCCCCACACGGGCTATCCTACCATCATTAGATTTGTATATAAATTGCATGGTATCGAAGTGTTTCAACCCACCTTTTTTACCATTTTCACTTAGCATACCGTAACCCATAACTTCTTCAATTTCTGGCAAATACCATCTAATGAAGTCTACCGGATGGCTTAAGCCTCCATATAGCCATTTAAAAGAATTTTCTAGGGCCCAGGGTTTTTCCAGAAACCATCGATGATCTGCATTATAGTATGCTTCCACAGTAACTAAATCTCCAATTAAACCATTCTCAAAATCCTGTCGTTGTCGTTTCATCGGTTGAAAAAACCTGCTGCTCTGCCCTACAAATAACTTTTTTCCAGTTTTTTCCTGAAGCTTAACTAATTCTGAAGCTTCTTTAAGATCATCAATCAAGGGTTTCGTACAAACTACATGTTTGTCATGTTCCAGCGCCAGTTTAATATGAGTAGCATGCAAATGATCTGGGGTGTAGATTGCTATAGCCTCTATGGTAGGATCATTAAGCAAATCTTCAAATTTTGTAGTATATTCATGAAAATCAAATTCCTTTGCTCTTTTCTTACAAACTTCGAGATTGAGA
This sequence comes from Zunongwangia endophytica, assembly GCF_030409505.1. Classification (NCBI taxonomy): domain Bacteria; kingdom Pseudomonadati; phylum Bacteroidota; class Flavobacteriia; order Flavobacteriales; family Flavobacteriaceae; genus Zunongwangia; species Zunongwangia endophytica. Next base: position 1,869,558 of record NZ_JAUFPZ010000002.1, read on the forward strand.
TCACACATCTTCATCAACTCAACCTTGGGACTGGAAAGTGCTGCAGAAATAGTACTTCTACCTTCTCCCAAACCTAAAATCCCTAATCGTAGTTTTTTATTTTCCGTACTCATTTTTTATTTTTTGAAACTCAGGTTGTAGACCTGCATTATCCTTAATTTCTTTTGCTACTCCAGGGCCATTGTTTTCCCACAAATTACCCGGTCCCGGACTGTTCTCAAAAAATTTATCCTTTTCAGTCCAGTTATTTATAGATCTTATATAGGAAGAGCCCTCGTCGTAATAAATATATTGATGATGATGTGGCATGTGCGCATAAGGTGCCTCCTTTAGATCATATATTGCATTTTCACTAATCTCTGTATTTGGCTGAGCTGAAAGGGTATAAATACCGCCAACATCATACATTTGCTTAGCGAAATTGTGAATTCTATTAGCATGAATCCGATTATTCTTAGCAATCGAAATCGTTTTAGTCCAACTCCATCCCAAACAAATCCCACTATAATTGATATTTGAAACTTCATTATGACTAATATCAATATCGTGAGCTACACCAATACTGATGCCTACACATCCCCAATCTTCGTTAGTGACATTGGTTATGTAATTATTATGAATATTTAGATGGTGTACTATCTCCCGGTGATCTTTTGGTTGGTAAGGCAAATGAGCCTCAAACTCAGAGCCTCCAAAAAAAGCGGCTTGTATAGCCGTTCCTCCTATATCTTCGAAAACATTGCCTATAATTTCACTTTCTGTCACACCACTAATAAAATCTAATCCCGTAGCAGCTAAATGACTGAATTTGCATCCGCTAATTTTAATATTCCTGGCATTGAGTACTTCAAATGAAGCTGGCTGTCTTTCTATCCATGCTTGATTTTCCAATGCGGCTTTGTCTGGTGTTCCTGGTTCTTCTAATTTATAGGCATCGATTATAGACCAACCGGCCTGAAGGGGCACATGACCTTCTTTTGATGGTCGCATCCAGGTAGAATGTTGAAAATTTATATTTTCAAACTGAATATTAGAAACTATTTTATCTAAAGTTCCTTTGATCTTTACAAGATTTTCTAAAACGGGAGCGATAATTTCAGTTTTATTTGGATTCTTTCCGTTCTTCGGGTAATAGTAAACCTTAAGGTTTCTTTTGTCGAGGTACCATTCGCCAGGTTCGCTCAACAATTCGGCGGCTCCAGTAAAATAAAAAGCGGAATTTCCGTTATACTCCTTTTTAGAATCTATAAATGGTGCTGGCCATGGATGTTCAAATTCAATTTTACTTTCCGGCTGGTGAAATTTAACTGCTGTACTATCGCCGCGTCTCTCAAGAGATTTCACTCGAAGATTAGCGATTGCCCACCATTGATGAATTATAAACTCCAAATCCTCTGGATTTTTAAAATCCCATTCCGGAGTTGGAATCCACATGATTTCATTTTCAGTATCTACAGAAAGTACTCTATCTAATTCTTTTTCCCCAAGGTTAGTAGCTCTCTTTGCTTTTTCGCCGTCTACCCACATTTGTCGAAAGTCAACTATATTTCCTCCAAAATGAGGAAGATTGGCGACCCAAACATTATTAGCATTATTTTCTATTTTAAAATTTAAGTCTGTGGTATTAGCTCTTCTCCAGTTTTCAATTTTAATTCCACCAGAAATAATCGGCCTTGATTTTCCTTCAGCTCTGATAACTGTGGGAGAATTTGGTGTTCCAGAATCTTCCGGACGTAACAGAATTGGTTCATAAAGTCGGTAAAGGCCATCCTTCATAATTATTTGAATACCTTCATTTTTGTCCAGTTTATTTAATCTTCTTAATTCTCTTGCTTTTCGCAGTGCAGCTGAAACTGTTGCCAATGGATTCAAACTATCTCCTGTATTACTATCTTTACCATTTGGGGAAACGTAGACCTCTGCGGCCTGAGAAAATACCCCAGTTAATAGGACAATTAAAGTCAATATTTTAGAGCAGGTTTTATTAGGCATAGTTGGCAAGTTTTTATTTAATCAATATAGTTATTCATCAATTTTATTCTATCCTGTACTTACAGGATAAGAATTAAATATATGCTCAATACTCTGGATTCTGATTCAAATTAGGGTTATCTAATACATCGGCAGGAGGAATTGGATAAATTAAATATTTCGTCATAGATTTTTCCTTCAGGGTCCAGGTTTTTAAGTATTCACCAAACCTTATTAAATCCTGACGACGATGACCTTCCCAAAAAAGTTCACGTCCTCTAACATCAAGCAAGACTCTTAAATTTAATACAGTTAAGGGATCAAGATCTCTCATAGTTCTCAATTCATTAACCACAGTTAAAGCTTCGTCTTCTAATCCTAACCTTAGCAATGCTTCTGCCTTCATAAGTTGCACATCTGCATATCGAATAAGAACTATATCATTATCAGCTGCTCCGGGATTTTCATAATCAGGAATATATTTTACAGGTCGATATCCATTCCATAGCGTAGCTCCTATGATGTTAGGAATCTCTTTTGTAAAAACTACATTTGGTAAAGGTTCTCCTTCTGAATCATATTGCTGACCAGTTAATAAACCCGCGTTGTACCCTAGTGAGGTGGTAATTGGATGCTCATAATATATTCTAATATCCTCCTTATTATTGAAAAGATCGTATAACTCGGGAGTTGAAGCAAAACCATTCCATCCTCCGCCATTAGGCAAACGAATTTCAGAGGGAAAAATAGCATGCCACCACACCCAAAGGGAATGTGATCTAACTCCTCCTTCACCTTCTATAGTAAAGATCAATTCTGATGAAATTTCATTATTATCAGGCCCAAAATTATCCCAATAAAAATCAAAATCTTTATTAACGATAGCGTTAGTATACAAAATTACTTTCTCCAAATCTTCGGCTAAAAATTCTGGTTTTTCTCTATCATTATAAACACCACGATTTAGATAGATTCTTGCAAGCAAACCTCGCGCTGCATTCTTAGAGGCCAGATATGCCGGAACATTCTCTGGCAAATTTGGAAGAGACTCTTCTATTTCATCAATAATAAAATTAACAGCCTCAGATCCTTCTAAAACGGTTGAAGGTTGTAATAAATCATCACCTGGATTTCTAAATGGGACTCTATTATAAAGGTCCAAAAGGGTGTACATAAAATAAGCTCTCAAAAATCGAGTTTCTGCTTCTTTTTCAATATTTGAAACGAAATTAAGAACATTGGTAGCATCAAAAATACCGCGATTCAGTCTTCTCCATACATCATTTATCATCGAGTTTTCTGGCATCCAGGAATGTGTATGCAATTGTCTGTAAACACCGCCATTATCCCACCCTGAAGGCCTTGATGGCACTATGGCATGATCTGCACTTATTTCCTGAAGTGCCCATACACTGCCTGAGTGCTGAATGAAATTACTATCGAAGTCCCTATATACTCTTTCAAGTAGTGCTTCTATATCAGTATTTTCTTCTAAAAAATCTTCAGCTGTTTTAGAATCCAGATCAGATTTCAAATCTTCACTTAGGTCTGAGCAAGAAGACAAAATAAAAAATGTTATAAATAAATATTTTAAAGTTCTCATAGAATTATATTTTCATTAAAAAGTAGCATTTAAGCCTAGCAAAATTGTAGTGCTTGGTGGATAAGAAATGTAATCGATGCCAAAGGATGGCACTCCACCTACACCTCTATTCGTATTAACTTCAGGATCAAAACCGCTATATCCGGTAATTAGCAATAAATTCTGACCCGTTAAGGAAAGTCGCAAATTTTTTAAAAAATTTTCCTTAACATTAAAATTATAGACAATAGAGGCATTTTGTAATCTTAAATAATCTGCATTTTCGAGGTATCTTGTAGAGACCACATTTGAATTTCCTAAACTCTCATTGCTAAAGGCTATTTGTTTAGAAGTATTTCTACCTAAGGAGAAATTAGCAGATGTTATTAGGGCATTCGCGGTGTTGTTATAAACTTGATGTCCTAAGGCTCCATTAAAACTCATATTGAAGTCAAAACTTTTGTAGCTTAAGCTCGTGTTTGCCCCAAATAAAACATTAGGATTTGGATCTCCGACAAATTTCTTCTCATCGGAATAGCGAGCAACACCATTTTCGTCAAAACCTTGAAACTCGACCATATTAAATACAAAAAGAGGTTGATTATTAATTAGCACTTGGGAGTTTGAACCGCCTCCCAATCCATTTCCGTTAATTTGACCAGTAAGTACCGGTGCACCATCATAATCTTTAAATATGTTTCTAAGATAACTTACGTTGCCTCCAATTTCCCAAGTTAGGTTATCGGTCTCCTTTATTATAGTGTTCAGCATTAATTCAAAGCCTTCATTCTGTATAGTAGCTGGAAGGTTAGTCCAAAATTGAGCATCGGGTGCCGGTTGAATAGCTGCGCGCTGAAATAATAAATCCTTTGTTTTTTTATTAAAATATTCTAGAGAGCCACTTAACTTATAATCGAAAAAGACAAAATCAAGTCCAATATTATAGGTTTCAGATGTTTCCCATTTAAGATCAGGGTTTGCAACATTGGCTAAATATATCTGCTGCCTTCCCACCTCATATCTTTCTTGACTGGCTCCTGACGGAAATTCCTGATTTCCAGTTTTACCCCATCCAACTCTAAATTTTAAATTATCAACATTCTCTGAATCATCAAAAAAGGTTTCTTCACTAAGCACCCATGCACCTGCGAAAGAAGGGAAAATTCCATATTTATTATTATCACCAAATTTAGTTGACCCATCAACTCTCAAAGTTCCAGTTAACAAAAAGCGATCTGAGAAATTTGCATTGATTCTTCCAAAATAGGATTGCAACTCGTTTACAGCATCTCGAGAAGAATTAACTGCTATATTGTCCTGGGTAGGATTTTGTAACATATCAGATCCCGGAATATTGAAGAGCTGAAAACCCTTAGCTGAGATATTATTTCTGTATCCACTATATTCTTGGAATTCATATCCAACTAATGCATTGAAATGAAAAGTATTAAAGTCTTTATCGTAATTTAAAGTATGAGTTAATGTACTGCTATTTAGAACAGAATTATTAACAACAGCCAAGCCTAAATCTGTTATTGTATTGAAAAATAATTCTCCAGAAGTATCTATAGTTCTATTTCCCTTAGAATGGTTGAGACCTAAAAGAAATTTATAATTTAATCCATCAACAATTTCAAAAGTGACTGCAAAACTGCCCAAAATATTGGTAATATCGCTTTTATCGTTGTAATAGTCAATTAATGCTAATGGATTAGTAGGTAATCCAGCAACATCATTCTCCCCTTCTAAGTAATTTCTTTGTACAAATTCACCTTGAGAATTTTTGAAAGGGACAGTTGGATTCCATTCAATAGCATTACCAACTAAACTTCCATAAATATCTGAATCTTCTGTGATAGGCGCAGCGTTATCTATGGTATTCGAGGCGAGGAGGCTAAGATCCAGTTTCAATCGATCTTCTGATAGAAATTTGAAACTTGTAGTTAGGTTGGCCGTGTACTTTTTTAAACCATTTTCTTTGATAATACCTTTTTGATCTAGTATTCCGGCAGAGAGCCTATAATTGCTTTTCGTACTACCACCGCTCACAGCTAAATTAAGATTAGTAGTAACAGCCGTTCGCATAATAGCATCGAAAGCATCAACAGATCTCCCTCCATCATAGCCTTCAAGTTCACGTTCTTCTAATGCAGCTCTAAATTGATTGGAATCCATAATTTCAGGTTTTCGACTTAAAAAGCTTATTCCTGAATCCAATACTAAATTAATCGAAGGTTCACCCCGTTTTCCCTTTTTAGTTGTAATTAAAACAACACCATTCGCGCCTCTAGACCCGTAAATTGCTGTGGCTGAAGCATCTTTTAGGATATCAATAGTTTCGATATCGTTTGGATTTATAAAGTTAAGAGGGTTGGAACCAGCCGTATTTCCTAACCCACCGTTTGCGGCTGTTGAATTAGGTTTGGTATTCCTTCCCGATAAGGGAACTCCGTCCACTACAAAAAGAGGTTGATTCCCTGATCTAACTGAAGAAGCTCCTCTAATTCTAAATGTTACTTCGCCACCTGGGGCACCACTATTATTTACCACATTTACACCAGCCACTTTACCTTGTACTAATTGATCCGGAGAAGTGATAACCCCTTTATTAAATGACTCTTCAGTAACCCTAGTTACAGCTCCGGTAAGATCTTTAACTCTACTCGTTCCATATCCAACAATAACAACTTCTTCTAAAGCAGCAGAATCCTCCAGCAGAACTACATCGATTTCGTTATTTTTATTTACTAAAATTTCTTGGGTTTCAAAGCCCATATATGAAATGATTAAGGTACTAGTTGAACTATTCAGCTCAAGTGAATAATTACCATCAAAATCGCTTTGGGTACCATTATTAGTACCTTTTTCCATAATTGTGGCACCAGTTAGAGGTGTTCCGGTTTTATCTACGACACTACCTGAAATATTAAAGTTTTGAATAAGATCAAATTTTTCAGGTTGGATATTTTTCTCTTTATACAGAACTATCTGTAAATCGTTAATCCCAAATTTTATATTTCTTTTATCTAAAATAGATTCCAAAATGTCATCAATTTCGGCATTTTGTTTATATAAGGTGATAACATCGGTTTCTTCTAAAATACTATCTTCGTACAAAAAAATATAATCACTTTTTTCCTGGATTATATTTAATAATTGAAGAATTGTAACATTCTTAACATCAATATCAATTTTGATTTGCGAGTACATATCTTTCGCATTTAGGCTTGTTAAACTTAAAACAAGAATCAGCATGCAGGATTTCATAAATACAATAAGTAATTTTTGAAAGAAAGTTTGCATAGGTTTATTAACATTTTCCTTATAAGGTTTCATAATTTTATGTTTCAATTTAGATTGATAAGCAATACATATAAATTTCACATGCCTTTCACACATATGGCATTTTTAGTTCATAATTCAGTTCATAGGCTCTTATATTATTTAATGATTATTGAATGATCCTTAATTTCAAAATCGAAACCGGAGGTCTGTAATATTTTAAGCACAGATTCAATATTTTCGTTAAGATGAAGGCGGCCAGAAAATCTTTTTTGCATAACATCAGAATTTGCTGTATAATTAATTCTTATGTTATAATATCTTGAAAGCTTCGTAAATATAGATTCAAGCTTTTCATTCTTAAGAATAAAATAACCATCTCGCCATGAAAAGTATCTACTAAGATCAACATGTTTATTCAAAGACTTGCCTGTTCTAACGTGATATTCGGCAATCCTTCCTGGTGTAATCTTAAATGATTCGTATTTACTCTTTTTATAAGCTATTCTTACACTACCACTTTTTAATGCCGTATGATGAATTGAATCATCTGCATAAGCAGAAATATTGAAAACAGTTCCTAAAACTTCTACATTCTGGTATTCTGTAAGAACTCTAAAGGGTTTATTATGATCATGTTTTATCTCGAAAATTGCTTCCCCCTCCAAATGAACCTCTCTATTTTCGCTATTAAAAATAGTAGGATAGATGAGTTTAGAGCCAGAATTTAGCCAAACTTCTGAGCCATCTGAAAGTTTCAGTTGAGCACGTTTACCGTAAGGAACTATTAATGTATTTAATACAATTTTATCATTTTGTTGAGAATTCAGTGTTATAAATTTATCATCTTCTATAATCACTTTTCTTCCCGATGATAAATATTGAATTTTATTTTCGTTATTATTTAGAATTACTTTTTTTTCACCTAACATAACAATGACCTGTTCTGAATCATATGAATTAACCTCTGGAGTATGTTGTACAAAATCTTCTTTAGGAGATGAAAGCGAAGATTGGAAAAAATAATATAAACCTATTACACATAAAAGTGAAGCAGCAGCAGAAATTGAAAAAACACGTGCCATTTTTCTTTTCAACTTTTGCTTTTTCAATTGCGCTGCAGATTGTAATATGCGTCTTCGTAATAGTTGCTTTTCAAATTTGCAAAGCATATAATCCTTATTATTATTCATAATTTCAAACTAATTCCCCCTATATTTAGGCTTCTATTTGTATAGAGAACTTTATTGTTGATATATAGACACCTTTTCTGTTTTTTTTAATAAAAAAACAATTATTACTTATTTGATTACGAATTTAATATTCTAATACTTAATTTGAAGATGGATCAACTTAGAAAAATAATATGATAATTTTTTTTCTAAGTTCTTTTATTGAACGGTATACTAAAGTACGTGCAGAGGATATAGAAACATTAAGATTTGCTGCTATTTCAGAATAACTTCGGTCTTCTATAAACTTCAATTTTAGGGCGGTAGCTTGATGAGGAGTGAGACACTTCAATGCTTTTTGTAGTTTATTTTTTTTAAAAAAATAAAGCTCCATATCTATAATGGTATTTTCTGCATTAGAAGTGTCTAAAGCATACAAATTATTTTCAAAATCATAAGATTTTAAAATAATATCTTTTGCTTTTATACTTTTAAATAGCGTTCTTTTAAAGCTAGTGATTAAATAAGATCTAATATTTTTTACGATAGAAAGATTACTATGGTATTTATAAAGTTCAATAAACGAATCATGTATTGCATCTTTTACTAAAGCACGATCTCTTTTGATAGAAATTCCTATATTGAAAAGATCATCAGCGTATTTATCGTAAAAAAAACCCAAAGCATCTAATGAGCCAACACGAAGTTTTTGCCATGCTTCCTTTTCATCGCTAAATTCAGGTTTATTTTGTGCTTCAAATGACATATGTTTTTTTAAATACCATTCATCTTAAAAGTAGATGTCATAATTGTTACTAAACAATTTCAATAATTAATTTTCCCATTTAATCGTTTAATATTCCAAAACAATAAACAATGATAGCCCCAAGCATATTGAATGAATTGAAAAAAAAATAATGGATAGATTAATCATCATCCGCTATAGAAAAATTGAAAAACAATATCATCTTTTTGCTTCGTATGCGCCAGTCATCAAATGTGCCGTAATCGAAGAAAATATTTTTTTGCCCATCTGGCCCCAAACGTTCTGGCTGATTTGTCTTACTTCCAATAGCAGGAATTGCCTGCATAAAAGAAATATCCTGTTCTGGAAAAGGAGGTGACGTTCGAGCTTCGAACTCCTTTTGAGGATATTCAGGAGTATATAATCTCAAAAATACATCATCGGTAGCCGTTGCTACCAAAAACGACTGTTCTTTTGATTCAATTTTTGCCCAGTACAAATTTGAATGATACCCTTTAAATTCAGGATAAACCATAGGTGAAACACCAGTTATAGTATTGTTGTAATCTTTTTGATGAATTCCATATTCCACGCCCTGCATTCTGTTTTTCCAAACTCGATAAGGACCATCCCCAAGCCATGTAACGCCTTCGACTAAATTTTCGGGATATGAAAAATCTACACCCATGTAATCGAAATCTACATCGTATTCTTCTGGCTTGTAAAAAATTTCCAGTTTTACCCAACCCGTAGGATAAAATATCCAAATAAATTCTTTCATTCTCGATTCTGGTTTGAATGAAGATGTTATTGTAATTGAGTCATTTGATTTTTGGATGTTTAAAGAATCAAATAAAACTTTACCAGCACTTAGATGAGGACCACTATTAAAAGGTATTTCACCTTTTCTATTAGCCACATGCTTTAATTGTCCATTATTCTTATCAATAAGATATTCTACATTTCCAGCCTTAATTTTATATTCGTCCTCTTCTTCTGTTACACTCAAAGAGGTTTTATTCACGGGTTGACTAATTAACCCTTTTATAAGGTTTCGAGGCATTTTAATAGGCCAACTCCGGGTATAAATTTCCTTACCGAACTTATCGGTAACCGAAACATGTAGAACATCAAATTCAAACCAATTCTCAGGAAGATCAAGTTCTAATTCTCCAATACGATTCGGTGCGATATTTGGTGAGTTAGCTTTCCCTTCAGTTTTTTCTACAGATGAATTATCACCTGGTAATGATATTTTTTTGAGTTCCCAATTGAAATTTAAATCCTTCAAATTGGTGTAGAAATATCGATTTTCAATCTTGAGTTTACCATCAAAATATTTGCTTATACTTTTATCCTGGAAATGCACGGGAGACCATATTTCTTTAATAGCGTAATAACTAGCTTCTTTTTCATGAAAAGGGCCCAAAATCCCATCAGCAGCAGCTCCATTATAGGTGTCAATTTCTCCAGTGTCTGTTCGCTTCACTCCTTCATCAGCAAAAACCCAAATAAATCCTCCGGCAGCAAGCGGATTATCCCAAATCATTTTGTTCCAAAAATCATTTAAACCAGCACCAGCACCACCATCATACATTCCGTGTAAAAACTCAGTTGGAAAAACAACATTCTGGCCATTCCAGTATGTTCCAACTCCATAATTATAAGGTCGATAATGCTCATTCGATAACCCGTTGAAGCTTTGCCAAGGATGTATTGTTCTACGATTTTGAATGTCGTATTTCTGAAAAAGTGAGTCTAGATCTGTATTATGTCCTCCTTCGTTACCATTGTCCCAAAATACAATAGAAGGATGATTAATATCACGAATAACCATTTCTTTTACTAACTTGCTGCCTACTTCAGTATCATAGGATGCATGCCATCCGGCAAGTTCATCCAGTACAAAGAGTCCCAAAGAATCAGCTACTTCCAGAAAATGTTGATCGGGCGGATAATGTGACATACGCACCGCATTCATATTCATACTTTTAATTAATTCCGCATCCGCTATGCTTCTTGTTCTACTAGAGGCTCGGCCTGTTATTGGCCAGAAAGTATGTCTGTTTACACCTTTAAACTTTATTTTTGTCCCATTTACATATATTCCATCTCGCTCTCGCAATTGGATTGTTCTAAAACCAAAGTTTTGTGTGAGTTCATGAATAGTTTTACTATTATTTTTCAATCTGAACTCTACCTTGTATAAATTTGGATCTTCAGGATTCCAAGTTTGGATATTTTCAAAATTTGATTGAATTATTACGGAATTTGAGCCCTTATTAAGGTCAATGGTAAAAGTCTCCCCGACTGGATCTCCATTTAAACTAAAGATTTGAGCATCCAGACTCCCATTTCTATGAATATTATTACAAAAAATTTCTGCTTCAAACTGACCATCGGCCTGCGCATTAATAGCTACTCTTTCTATGTTTTGAAAAGGTTTTGCCTGTAAGTATACCGGACGAAAAATCCCGCCAAAAATCCAGTAATCGGCATGTCTTTCGGCCTGATTCACGGATTCATTTTTGGAATGTTTTTTGACGCTCACTTCCAGTAAATTATATTCAGAACCAAAATTCAGTAAATCCGAAATATTGTATTTGAAACGATAAAAAGCTCCTTGATGTACCGGGCCTGCAAGTTTACCATTAATTTTAACTTCGGTATCCGTCATCGATCCCTCAAAAACGATTTCTATTTGTTTATTTTTCCACTCTAATGGAATATTAAATTCGTACTTATAATGACCTATTTCCTTCCCTCTATCTTCGTCTTCTGCATGTCCGTAATTGTAAATTCCAAAACCGAATTGCTCCCAATTAGAAGGTACAGGAATTGTAGTCCATTCGTTTGCTTTTCTCCCATCATCAACCATAAATTTCCAGTCTACAGTCTGGTCACTACCGGTACCAGATAAATATTGAATTTCTGTTTCCTGAGCAAAGGCTTCTGAAAGAAAAAATACGTAAGTAAAAAATATAACTAGTTTGAAAAATGATCTCATTTAATTTCCGAGTTAGAGTTGGAAAGCTTAGATTTTTTATACAAAAAAAATTAGTAACCAGGATTTTGGCGGAGTTCTGAATCAATATTAGCGTCTATAGCAGATTGAGGAATAGGAAAAAGATTGTGATAATCCTGCACACTTGAACTACTTTCCGGATTATATTTTCTTACCCGTTCTGACAACAAACCCAATCGATTTAAAGTTAAACGCCTTGGTTCTTCAATAATTAGTTCTCTGGCACGTTCATCCAATATATAATCTATGTTAATATCTGATGCTGTTATCAATTCTGCCTTGGCTCGCTTTTTAAGCGTATTTATATCGTTTGCAGCTTCTTCAAGATTACCATTACGAAAATATGCCTCCGCTCTCAATAAGTATGTTTCTGCAAGTCGCATAACGTAAGTATCCTTAAAGGCTCTACCATAAGTTGGGCCTTCAGGAAATAACTGTGGTTCTATTTTCATGACCATCGGATAATACTGAACTAATGTATCAAGATTCGTAATTGAGGGATTTACTTTCTCTCCAAAATAAGGAGAATCAGGATTATTATAATAATATTCTCTTTTAATATTGTATTTCGAATTTCTCATATCCATTGGATCTTCATTCCATATCTTATCATAGTAATATGTTGAAGGTCGAACCCAGGCGACTCCTCTCCCTAAACTATCTGTTGTAAGCTGCATTCCAGAATTACCCTGCGGATCTTTTATATTCCACCATTTAGGTCCCCACGCTCTTAACCATCCATTAGAATACCATTTGGCGCCCCCGGCTGTTCCTCCTGGAGTTTGAAATTCGAATTGCAAAGCCCATATTGTTTCTGTATTGGTAGTACTAGAACGATTTTGATTTTCATCCTTAAATAAATCTGCGAAAACATCTCCCGGCTTGTCAAGATAATTTCCAAATCTTTCAGTCATCAATTCATATCTTGGAGATTCTATAACTTTAGAAGCACTTGCCACTGCAGCATCAAAATCACCTAGACTTATATATACCTCAGACAATAGATGGTCTGCAGCGCCCTTCTCAATTCGTCCATCAAAAGGTGCCTCTACTGGTAGCCACTGGCTTGCAAATTCAAGATCCTCTTTGGCAAAATCGTAAACTTCTATTCTAGGACTTCTCACAAAATCAGTCTTTGGATTATTATAAATCTGATTAACTAGAGGAACATCTCCATAAAGTTTTGCTAAAATATTATATACATAACCTCTAAAAAACCGGGCTTCAGCTATAACTGTATTTTTTTGTTCTTCACTCTCCCAAACCGCATCTGGACCATTCGCAAATTCTATGATAGTATTTGCTCTTGGAATAACATCCAAATATGCCCAATCCCAATAGAATTCCACAGAAAACTGAGTTGGTGTTAACCAAGTTTGGTAATTCTCAAAATCGGCAAGTGATCTGTCCCCCGTATATGCTACATCGGTTCCAAGCCACAAAGAGTTCATTCTCGAACCATCAGGATAAAAATACATTTCTCTAGCCGCAACATGTAATGCTACAATTGCACTTTCAAAACCGCCTATATCTTTTAAGATGTTATTAGAATTTGGAAAGCCCAATGGTTCTTCTTCCAAAAATTCTTTATTACATGAAGTAAGAAACATTAGAAAACTTGCTCCAATTAAAAAATATTTTAGTGGATTTTTATTTAATTTCATATCAAGAATTTTTATTAAAAACTTAAATCAAGCCCGGCTACTATGGTCCTAGCTGAAGGATATAAATTATTTATATTGTTATATCCACTTTCGGGATCAGGACCCATCCAATCTGTAAAAATCAGTAAATTTCTTCCGCTTACATAAATTTTCAAATTTTTCATATTTAAAGAGTTTACAAAATCAGAATCAAATTTATAAGCTAGTGTAGCATCCTGAAGCCTTATAAAATCTTTGCTTTGATAAAAAGACATTCCTAATGGATTAGTCCAGTTAAGGGATGGTCTTGTGTTAGATTGATTCTCAGGGGTCCAATACCCTGCATCAACCATATTTACAGATCTTCCTGGAAAACTATTTCCTGAATAACCGCTTGGATCCAGAATATTTAAAGGTGCTTCCCAACCCTGTGCACTATTTACAAAAAACGAAAAGGAGAAATTTTTGTATTCAAAATTATTTCCTAATCCGAGTCTATATTTTGGTTGCCCCTGACTAATAATTGTTCGATCTTCAGGTGTAATGATTCCATCATTATTTATGTCTTTTACTTTTACCCATCCTGGCATATAACCCTCTGGAATATCATCTCCTTCCTGATAAATACCGTCAAATACGTAATCAAAATTTGAATTTATAGGTTGGCCAATAAACCAACGGTTACTAACATCATCATCTTCAATACCATCTCTATTATTATCATTCCCATATAGACGAACAATTTTGTTTTTATTAGTTGAAAAAATAATTGATGAGCTCCATCGAAATTGTGATTTAGGATAATCTATATTAATCGTAGAAAGACTTACTTCTAAACCTTTATTATTTAATTCACCGATATTAGTGAGCACACTAGAAAATCCATTTATCACAGGAATGCTTCTTGCCGTTAATAAATCTATTGTCTTAGTATCATAATATTCAACTGTACCATCTATTCTTCTGTCTAAAATTGTAAAATCTACTGCGGCGTTGAAAGATGTAGATGTTTCCCATTTTAAGTTTGGATTAGGCATATTTCCAGAGAGTGGAAAAGAGCCCGTATAGGTCTGACTGCCTTCGCCAAAAACATACTGATCGAAAGCAGAGCGATCTAAAGAAGAATAAGGATCTATGGATTGATTACCTACTTGTCCAAAAGACAACCTAAATTTTAATAAATCAATATCATTAACATTGTTTAAAAAATTTTCATCAGATGCTATCCACCCTAACGCCATTGAAGGAAAAATTCCGTATTTATTATTTGTACCGAAAACTGATGAACCATCACGCCTCATTGTTAAGGTAACAAGGTACCTGTCTAAATATTGGTAATTTAATCTTCCCATTTCAGAAGTTCCAGTTCTGTCTTCAGCATATGAATATGAGTTCTGAACTTCTCCTATATTAAGATTATTCCAACCATTTACATCCGTAAAAAAATTACTTGATTCAGCAGTCGTAGTTTCGTAAAAACTACTATTATTACCATAAAGCAAAGTGAGATCTAAAGCATGGTCGCCCCAATTTTTAGCATATTTTAAAATATGCTCTATTTGCCAGTTGAATTCATTTTCATTTGTCTTACCTGCCGCTCCAGTATTATTTATCCCATTTTTTATATAAATAGGAATAAATGTATAATCATGATCCCATTGAATATTTGGATTATAATTAAAAGAATAAGACAGACCATCCAAAAATGGAAAGTTTATCTCTGCGAAAATATTTGCAAAAAGATTATTTGAAACTTCTTCATTCTCTCTTTGTGAAGCTTCAAATAAAGGATTGGTAACTAATTGATCATTTGTTGGGTAAGGCAGTAAATCTCCATTATCATCGTAAACTTTAGCATAAGGACTTAACCAATATGTTGAAGATAGGGAGGCTGGAATGCCAGACAAATCTCTTTGAGTGTAAGAGCTATTCAGGCCTATCTTCAACCAATCTGTAATATTGTTTTCCAAGTTCATACGTATGGAAACTCTTTCTGACTGGTCTCCATAGATCAAACCTTCTTCTTTCACTAAATTACCGGATAAATAATAACTAGTATTATCCATTCTTCCGGATATACTTAAGTTATAAGATTGCTGTATTGCATCTTGCGCAATAAATTCCCAGGGATCTATTGTTTTTCCGCCATTATATTGCTCTAATTCAGTTTCAGTATCTAAAATTCGTTCTACATCGGTAATAGGTGTTTCTCCTTCATTTGCATTTTGAATATTAAAATCTCGTCTACGTTGAAGGTAAGCTTCTGGACCATATAGAGGTACCTTATCATAATAATCTGATATCCCAGAATATACATTTAATCTAATTGTTGGTTTACCCTGCACCCCAGTTTTTGTAGATATCAGTATAACACCATTAGACGCTCTCGAGCCATAAATTGCGGTTGCACTAGCATCTTTAAGTACCTGCATGGATTCAATGTCGTTAGGGTTAATATCTGCTAATTCTCCGTAAAAAAAAGCTCCATCCACAATAATTAAGGGATCGTTTCCAGCAGTCAAGGATGCTTGCCCTCTTATGAGAATGCTGCCTCCTTGCCCAGGTCTTCCATTATCATTGAACTGCACACCAGCAACCCTACCACGAAGTGCCTGAGCCACATTTGTATTAGGTTGTGATTCAATCTGCTCAGTTTCCACTGAAGTTACCGAACCTGTTATATTTCTTTTATTTTTTTTACCATAACCAACAATTACAACTTCCTCCAGACTTGCCTGATCTGATGCCATAACAACATCATAATTTTGATTTACTCCTACCATTTTTTCAATCGTTTTCGTTCCTACAAAAGAAAAAATCAAAATTTGTCCATCGTTGGCTTCAATACTAAAATTACCATCAAAATCAGACTGAGTTCCTGCATTGGTCCCTTTTATTCGAATGTTAACTCCGGGTAGCGGTATATTATTTTCATCTTTAACTGTTCCTTCAACTTGTTTAGACTGAGCATGAACAAACAGATTAATAAAAAAAAAGCTTATCCCTAAAATAGCCTTTACTATCGTTTTTTTCATAATATTTTACTGTTTGATGATTTAAAAAATTAATGGATGATATTAACCGAATAAAGCCTGGATTAACGCCAAATTCAGCCTTGAGGTAATAATTAAATCTTAGATTTTATTATGAATCGTTAATATAATTTTAGTATCCTGGATTTTGCACTAAATTTGGATTGTTATCTAATTCAGATTGAGGGAAAGGCATAAGATAATTAAAATCTCTAAAGATTGGATTTTGTCCCAAAGGGTTGGTTATGTTTGAAATAACATCTTCTGCAATTTTCCATCTTTTTAAATCGTTATATCTTATACCTTCAAGTGCGAATTCTACTCTTCTTTCTCTACGTATATAATTTCTTAACTCTTCTTTAGTGTTGTATCGCGTTCTGTCTACAGGAGGCATTGCTACACCTGGCCTATTTCGAACTTCATCGATTGGATTATATGCCATATCATTAGGGCCATTAACCTCGTTTTGAGCTTCAGCAAACATTAGCAGAACATCAGCATAGCGAATATGTATATAGTCCTGATCGGTGTTTATAGCTGTGGACGAAGTGAACGGTGCCTTTGAAAGATCTACATACTTTTCAGTAAGAAATCCTGTATAAGAATTATAACTTCCATCCCAAACTTCGCCTTGGTTATTCTTCCAAATTTCGTTAGGAAGTTTGATCGTCATATCTAAACGTGGGTCTCTATTTTCGTAAGGATTATTGGGATTGTAAATCGCAGAATTCTCTGGCAGTTTACCATCAATCATTTCGTAACTATCAACCAGGCCTTTATAGGGCTGAAGCAATGAGTACCATCCTAACTCAACATCATGGCCACCTGCACCCGGTCTAATTCTTTGAGGATTATTAGGCGAAAGGTATTGAGTTGCAAAAATTATTTCTTTATTAATGGAGGGATCTATTTGCCCATTTGTGAGAAATAATAATTTGTAATTATTTGCAAGACCAAAAACCTCAGAATCAATGACCGCTTTTAAATAGGGCAAAGCTTCACCAAATTTTTCTTGAGTGATTAATACACGCCCCAAAAGACTATTAGCACTACCTTTCACAGCATGACCTTGAAAATCTTTTCGTGGCAGATTATTTATGGCAAATTGCAGATCTTCCTGGATGAAAGAATAGACCTCCTGAACAGTGCTTTTTGCAATTTTAACCTCTTCTAAATTTTGAGGATAATCTCGATAGATTATTACTCCTCCAAAAGTTCTTACTAAATCAAAGTAGGCTAAAGCTCTAATAAATCGTACTTCTGCTCTATAAGTTAAAATTTCTGATTGCTCTATAGGTGCCTTATCAATATTATCTAAAAAATAATTACAAGCTACAATAACGCGGTAAGGAGTTTCATACATATTTGGAATGGCTCCTCCCAAATTGGCCGAAATATTCCCCAATGCCACATTTCCCAGATTGGACTGGTTAGAATTTCCGGGATCAAGAAAGGCATTATCTGTTAATCCATCTAAATATATTCTCTCATAGCCAAGAAAATTTTCTTGTAGTCTATAATATACCCCCGCTAGGGCAGTTTCTACATCTTCCTGTGAAGTCCAGAAGTTTTGGGTAGAGATTGTATCTGGTGGATTTTTATCTAAAAAGTCATTATTACAGGACAAGATTAGCAATACACTCATTACCAGAATAATTATATTTAAACTTTTCATATTATTTTTATTTAGAAAGTAACATTTAATCCAAAATTGTAAACTTTGGCTTGAGGATATTGTGCCAAATTCCCAGTAAGCGATGTCCTTTCCGGATCGCCCCCTTCGAAATCTGTAATGGTTAAAAGATTATCAGCCGAGAAATAAACATTCATTCTTTTGGCATTTAATGTTTGTAAAACACTACTTGGCAAATCGTACCCTATATTTATATTCTTTAATCTTAAATATGATGCATCTTTTAAATAAAAGGTCGAAGCTTTATAGCTAGCAACACCTGGGTAGCCAGCAATATATAAAGCTGGAAGATCATTCGTTGGATTTTCTGCAGTCCATGCATTTCTCCATTCTTGTGTTGGAGCGGTTCCTTGCATATAAGGATCGACCCCCCAGTTTTCTAATCTTGTCTTTATCCCATTAACTCCCTGAAAGAAAGCACTGAAAGTAAAATTTTTATAGTTAGCATTAAATCCAAAAGAATAGGTGAAATCGGGATAAGCCCCATCTACTACTATTCTATCTTCCGCGTCTACTACTCCATCTCCATTTTGATCTTTCATTTTTAGATCTCCAGGTCTAGGATTTGCATTCAATTGATGAAAAGGAACATCCGGATTATTAATATCTTCTATTTGAAAAATACCATCCCACTCATATAAATAATGAGAATCGTATGGAAGACCTTCTTCCCTAATTCTAGATCCGTAATTTGGTACACGTATTTCTAGAAGCTCATTTCTTACTCTCGAAAATAGAAAGTTTGCATTATAATTAAAATCTCCGATGCTATTTCTATGGGTAAGCTCCAGTTCAAAACCCTGATTTAGCATTTCTCCATCGTTGAGAGTTGGTTCATCTAAGCCAAGACTTGCAGGAACGGGCTGAAAAGCTAAAATATCGTAAGTGTGTTTTCTAAACCAATCAAATGTTATTCCTATCAAATTATTCTTAGACTGAAAATCAAGACCTACATCTAAAACACTTGTAGATTCCCATTTAATCCCCTGATCTCTAAACACCTCTAGAACCGCTCCTTGTTGCAGGGTTTCATTATCAAATGAATAATTAACATTATCGATTTCTAATACATCCTGATATAAATAAGTTCCAATATCTTGATTTCCTAATGTACCATAAGAACTTCGAATCTTTAAAGTCTTGATCCAGTCCATATCTTTTAGAAATTTCTCTTTCGAAATCAACCATCCTGCCGAAAATGATGGAAAAAATCCCCATCTATTATCAGGTGAAACTTTTGAAGTACCATCGTATCTAAAATTTGCTTCAAATAAATACTTACTATCAAAATTGTAATTCAGCCTACCAAAAAATGATCGCATTGCCCATTCTGATGGATTTATCAATCCCGGTAAGCGCGGATGACTGAAAAACAGAGACTCTCTTTCTGAAGAATAACCAGACAATTCTTCCAAAGACGGAAGTACAGAATTGATTCTTCTTCCTCTTAGACTTCTTATTTGATAAGAAATCTGCTCAAATCCAGCTAACAACTTAAAATTATGCAATTCATTAATTGATTTATCGTAAGTAAAAGTGCTGAATACTGTAGGACTAATCTCCTTAGCATACTGATCTGTAACACCTAAAATATCTGGTCCATAAGTAGATTGTCTATAATCACCTGTTTCATCAAATTCATGAAAAAGATAGGCATCGTAATTCTGCTGATGCATCTTAAAAAATTCGTCTACGTAATTCACGGCAAATGTGGTTGACCAAACCAAATCCTTCAATAGTTTTACATTTACAAACGCTTGAGCATTTAAATTATATTCTTTAGTATATTTGTCCCCCATCAGATAATATTCTTGAGGATTTCTATTTCTGCCTTCATTTTGATAAGCTCTGGAAACAACTCTACCGCTTCCATCTGGTAGAAATGGACTGTAATTAGGCCCGGCAGCATAAATTGATAGCGCCATATTTGCTCCAGTAAAAGGTGGTTCTTTACGATTTTTATAAGTCATTTTAATACTTGTTCCAATATCAATTTTATCTGAAATTTTATTATTATAATTTAGTAGAGCATTATAACGATCGAAATCATAACCAGGAATCATTCCTTCCTGATCTAGATAATTCAAAGATATATTATAACTACTTTTTTCTGCACCTCCAGATATTGATAGGCTGTGATTGATTAAAGCTGCGGAATTGAAATAATAATCTAAATAATCAAAATTTGGATATTTAGGATCATTGTCCGCGTTTCGATAAGCTATAATATCACTTTCTGGATACCTAAAAGCAACTCCAGATCTTTCAGCAGCTTGATTATACATTTCCATATAATCCGCAGAGTTAGTTATTAAATCGGGAAGAGCTGTCGGAGTTTGAACTGCATAATTCATTCTATATGAAAATTCAGTTTTACCCTTTTGCCCAGATTTTGTAGTAACAAGAATTACCCCATTCGCTGCTCGAGCACCATAAATTGAGGCAGAAGCCGCATCTTTTAATACAGTAATATTCTCAATATCATTTGGTGACAAATTGTTCAATGATCCTGTTACACCATCAATTAAAACTAAGGGTGCTGTACTTCCTCCAAAAGAACCTCTACCACGAATTAGAAATTCTGGATTATCTCTTCCAGGTTCCGCACTAGATTGGGTAACTTGCAGTCCGGTCACCCTTCCTTGAATTAAATTTCCTGCGTTTGGAGCAGGTCTTTCATTTAATGTCTCTCCAGAAACCGATCCAACAGCTCCAGTAAGATTCTCCTTTTTCTGAGAACCATAACCAACAATTATAACTTCCTCCAGACTTGCCTGATCTGATACCATAACAACATCATAGTTTCGATTTTCTCCTACTACTATCTCAATCGTTTTCGTTCCTACAAAAGAAAAGATCAAAACTTGTCCTTTATTAGCATCAATACTAAAATTACCATCAAAATCAGATTGGGTTCCGGCATTAGCTCCCTTTATCATAATATTTACTCCAGGTAGGGGCACATTATTTTCATCTGTAATTGTACCAGTAACTTTTGAAGTTTGTCCATAAGTTACTAGAGAAATAGTAAAAAAGATAAACAGAGAATATATTTTTATTCTAAAGTTTGGCATGATCTTTTTAGGTTAGTTAAAAAAATTAAAGACGTTCTAAACGTTTCTTAAAATTATTAACTAATGAATAGGAAAGTATCCTGTCGCATCCTGTTTTTAAAAAGATATCTAAAATTTCACATCGGAAATTATTATATTCTAAGTTCTCTGAAGTTTTTTTTAAAATTATGATGCCATTGATTTAAAAGGAAAAGTTATTAAGGAAAGAAATTTAATAAGTATCTGAAAATAAGAACACTTACTTTGAATAAAAGCCTTCTTGATATAAATCAGCGTCAACCACACATCTAATTACGAACAAACGGAATATTTGTATTTTTAAAATAAATGTTTTCTGTAAGATTACCCTCTCTTTTAATCTTTAAAGTATCCCCAGAAACGTGAAATATCGCATCTTTAAATGTTATGTTTCTTGCATCCAAAAACTTCATAATTGAATCACTGCTTTTAACTTTAATATGATTAAAAAATAAATCCCTTGCATCGTTAGCAACAAAAAGTTCTTCACTTTCTAAGACCTCCACATTTTGCATTTTCAGATTGGTCATAGGAGCTTCTGGTATACCATAAATTTTCACAAAAGTCTTAGCTTTTTCGACCAAAATATCTTCTATAGTAATATTACTGAATTTAGGTGTTAGATTATTTTTTTTTCTTTTAGGTTTTCGCTTTGCTAATTCCCCTACATACATTGGCTGGCCAAGCATGTCCCATTTAAAGGCAGTGCCGTGAAGATTCATTCGCAAGCGTTTATAATATAGATTTTCACCTCCACCGCCACGTGGTCTTCTGGTTTTAAATCGGATACCAACACCTGTATTATCAAAAACACAATCGTATATATAAAGGTTTCTAATCATTCCAGCGGTTTCACTTCCTACCGTTATTGCCCCATGCCCTTGTTTCGCGAGACAATAACGAATAACCACATTTTCGGTTGGTTTATTAACACGCATACCATCCTCTCCCCTACCTGCTTTCATTGTAAAGCAGTCGTCCCCATTGTTAAGAGTAGAATACTCAATTAAAACATTTCTGGAAGATTCGATGTCTATCCCATCACCTCTAGGAATACCAACAGAATTAACAGTAACTCCTCTAATGATTACACCATCACAATACACGGGAACAATATTCCAAAAAGCTGTTCGCTCTAATGTAATTCCTTCAATATAAACATTAGTACAATTTGTCGGCGAAATAAGCATAGGCAAAAAAATAGATTCTCCGTTGTAGCCTTCATAAATCCTTTTCTCTACTGGTTTTTCTATTGGAACAAATTTTTCTGTTACATCCTCGGTCATCATTTGGTTTTTAACCGGTCCATCTTCTGGACCATAAATAGTCCCATTTCCGGTTATAGCGATGTTATCCTGATTATATGCATAGATACATGCTCCCAAAGACATTACTTCAACACCTTCATGACGTGTAAAAACAGCTGGCCTGTAATCTTCTAGTTCTCCCGAAAAGTAAAGTTCGGCATCTTCTTCTAAGTATAGATTTACATTATTTTTTAGAGAAATTCTACCGGTTTTCCATTTTCCTTTAGGAATAATAACTTTTCCACCACCTTGCTCGCTAACCTCATTAATAGCATTCTGAATGATTTTAGTGATTTTAATTTCTTCCTTTGCACCTTTTTGAAGAATATTAATCGTTTTATCTTTAAATACAGGTATCTTAAATTCAGGCATATCGAAAGGAGCATCAATGGCAGCAATAGTATCAGGTAAATTTTCTGCGCCAACCTGATTGATAGTCAACAGACTGTCTAAAGGGTAAAACTGATACTCACTTGATTTTGTATGGTCTTTTTTTACTGAATTATTACAGGATAAAAAAAGAAGTCCTGAAACCAGAAGAAATAAAAATTTAAAAAATAAATTCATAGCATCTTCTTATTATTTGCCAGCAAGTTTAATTTTTGTTCTTTCTTCACCTCCATTTAATAAATAAACTAGCGGTAAAGGACGATCTTCTCCTTCAATAAACTGTGGTCTGCTTTGCCATGGAGTAAGTGAAAGAACATTGGTAAAATCCATCCAGTATTGTAATCTTGTAGGTTTTAGATTCCAAGTCATATGCAAATGGTTAGCAGGTGCATACTGTTTGTACTCTGTCATAGTAGCATATTTAGGAACAACAAAAGTGTGCGGCCAAGTAGGATTGGCTCCTTCACAGATTTCTGTTGCAATTTCTTCTGGTAATTCTATTGTCTCTGCCTCATCCCAAAGTATGGAGAACATTCCGCTAAGAGAAGAAAACGACAATCGTGCAGCAATACCTTTAATACCACCTGGAGATTTAAAGTGAACTGAGTTTCCCAAATAATAGAAATAGTCCACGGCTTTGGGAAAACTGATATTTTTCATAATCTCTTTTTCTGAATCACATGGTACTGATGCCCAGTTAAAGGAAGCTGAACCTGAATTAACTCCATCTACAAAGCCTTTCTCAAGCCATTTATCATTTTCTCCAACCTTATATTTGTGTTTTTTCACTAATTCTGAAACATCAGCTTTTCCATATACTTTTCTGAAGTCCATAAACAATGGAGGATTTCCCCCAGAAAGCCAGGTCATAAAAAGCTGAGTTAACAATCCCTGTACATCAGCTTCAGTAGCGAAAGGCATAACTTCTTTTTCTCCATTATGATCAAATGTCGAATTAAACAGGGATTCCATAATATCGGCAACAGGTAACTGAATTCCACGAGCATCTGAACCCCATTCAAGCTGACTCATAAATCCGCCGCCTACAGCATCCAGCTCTTTCATCAAGTCACGAACAATTAAGTAAAGTGCTAAACTTTTTTCGAGAAGTTCTTCATCATTTTCTTCGGGGAGTTCTACACGATCTTTAGCATGTGAAAACAGCCAACTTTTCAACTTCTTGAGCTCCTCTTTATCATAAGTCTCCTTTTGCAACATATCTGCCAGTAATTTCATATCCAGCCGCGTAATTTCGATTCCAAATCGATTTCTTGTTTCCATCACATGAGGCAAAGCAGTTTCCATTCCCATGGAATCATGACCAAAAACAACGACACGTCTACCTTTTAATCCCTGAAAAGTTGCCGCACCATAGCACCAGTCTATTAATGATTCTAATGTTTCCTTGCTTAATTTTGGATTCTGACCTTTATCTGGCCAGCTTCCTATATTGATGTGTGAAAGTTTACCATATTGTGCAATTGCTCCATTTGTCGCATGGGTGTAAACCACTCCAGGACGGGTGGCACTATTTCCCGTAGTAAAGTTTACTGGAATATCTTTCGGGAAATGAGACAATAAAGAGATAGTAGTAAGTTGTGGAAAAGACCAAGTGTCAGGAATACAAACAAGCACATTTACGCCTGCTTGCAAAAACTGTTTAGCTACAAGGTCTGCCTGTGGTTCAAGATCTACCAAAATATCGGAATAAACCAGTTGGACAGCAGAACCATCTGGAAATTTTATAGCACCAGAGAGTGAACCTGCTACCTGCTTAACCAAATTTTTACAACGTTTTCTGCTATTGTCGTCTATTCTTGGATCACATGGAGCAAAAACTCCGATGACTGCTTTGGAAGTATTTTCTTTGATTTCGTGTGAAAGTAAACTAGCACTCATAGTAGCTTCTTTTAGTTTAATACATTATTTTTTCTGTGTAAGAGCATATTCAAAAGGAATCCGAAAAGGAAAATTACTAAGGTTCCTACCACTATAGTTAAATTAGTATGAAGTGGGTTTTTAAAACTCAGCCATTCTCCAGATTTTAAAAACACAGGTGTTAGCCCCATCCAAGCTATAACTAGAATGCCAATGGTTACGGCAATTCCTGCTTCCAGTTGCTTAATTTTTTTACCGAAAAACCCCAATAGAAAAAGGCCTAGAACTCCACCACTAAAGACGGAAGATAAAGCCCACCAGGCATCAAGTGCACTTTTCACTGATGTCATTGCAAGAGATACGAGTATACTTAGAATTCCTAAAATAACTCCTGAAATCGTCAAAACTCGAAATTCAGATTTTCGCGATATTTTTTTTTGTCCTCTTTTAAAAAAATCAGTTAATATAACCGTAGAGCCACTGTTAATACTTGTAGAAATCGTACTCATACCTGCTGCAAAAATGGAGGCAATCAATAATCCCGTAACGCCCTGTGGAAGCTCTGTTACTATAAAATAAGGAAAAATACGATCGGCTTGTGTAATATCCTGAAGATTTTCTGGAAGAAGATCTGGTCTCACCTTGTAGAATGCGAAAAGAGCTGTTCCTATAGCAAAAAATAACAAAGAGACTGGGATGTATAATAAACTTCCAAACCAGGTGGATTTCTTTGCTTCTTTTTCGGTTTTCGCACTCATATATCGCTGAACATAATTCTGATCTATTCCGAAGTTTTGAAGATTAATAAACAAGCCATAAACAAGAATAACCCAAAAGGTAGATTTTGAAAGGTTCAAACCATAACTACCTAGGCTAAATTTATCGTATTCTAAGCCAATTTCTATAATCTGCCCAGCACCTTCAGGCATAGAAAAGATGATTATAATTAAACAAGCTAAAGCTCCCGAAATTAAAACGATTCCCTGTATAGCATCTGTCCATATAACGGCCTCAATACCTCCCATAGCGGCATAAACTATCACAAATATTCCTGTTCCTATTATAATACTGCTTATATCCCAGCCTAATAGTGCATTAGTGGGCAGTGCAAGTAGATATAATATGGTTCCCATGCGCGCGAGTTGGGTCAATAAATAACAAACTGAAGCATAATTTCTAGCCCAAGGACCAAAGCGCTCTTCAAGATAATAATAAGCCGATTGACTTTGTATTCGCCTATATAAAGGAACAAAATATTTAACAGCAATAATGGCCGCAAAAGGAATGGAAAGACTAAAAACAAAACTATTCCAGTTGCTAAGATAAGCCTTACCTGGAAGTGCAAGAAAGCTTATACTACTAACAAATGTTGCGAATATTGACATCCCTATTGCCCAAGATGGTAATCTTTGCCCGCCAGTAATATAATCTTCTGAAGTTCGATTCTTTTTAAAAAAGAAAGAAATTCCAAAAAATAAAATTGCTGCAAGATAGATTGAAAATACAATGATATCTATTACGGGCAATTTCATTAAGAAAGCTTATTTTGAATATTCTGAAGATTTAAAGCAAGGCGATCTTTTTCTTCTTTTTTAAAACGATGTAGGGGAGCAGACATATAATCATTGCAAATACCCAGTAAGCCCAAAGCACATTTTAGACCTTTAAGATAACTAGATCCAAATCGTCCTAAATTGTAGATTTCTGAAGATATTTCCATAACAACAGAATGTAGCTGCTTTACCTTTTCAATATCTCCTGCTACTGCTGCTTCATAAAGTTTAACGTACAATTTTGGAAACATATTGGAACCTCCGTTAACACCTCCCGAACCACCAAGTAAAACAGTTTCCGCTGTTATTTCTTCGGGGCCTACAAAAAATGAAAAATCTTTATTATCCCTCATTCGGTATAACAACTTATTAAAATATGCCGTATTTCCTGATGAATCTTTTAAGCCTATAATATTTGTATGTTCAGAGAGTTTTTTTACTGTTTCTGGTTCTATATTTATTTTTGTGTGAGAAGGCATATTATATAAAAACATGGGTAGGCTAATCCTATCTGCAAGATATTCGTAATATTCTATAAGCTCTGGCTGTCCTAAATTAAAATAATACGGAGGTGCTGCAACCAATGCTGATGCGCAGCACTGCTCTGCTGTATCTGCAAGACGCAAACTCTCGGAAACTGCTGTATCGGTAATACCTACTAGAACAGGTACTCTCTTATTAACCATAGCACAGGTTTCTTCTATTAATCTATGCCGCATTGGATAGGGCAGACTGGTAGATTCTCCAGTTGTTCCTAGAATAAAAACGCCATGTACTCCTCCCGCTATAATATGATTTATAAGTTTTTCGAGACCTTTCAAATCAAGCTCGTCTTCGTTGAGCATTGGGGTAATCATAGGGGTTATAATTCCCTTGAAAGTAGGTATTTGTGAATTGCTGTTCATTTTGTTAATCGATAGTTTATTTCTCTAAATTTAATTTTAAGATATCTAATAACTATCCTGTACCTTCTGTTTGCTAATATTAGCTAAAATCTTCCCAAGCTACGGCATGCTGCTTAGAAGCACCTAGCCCTTCAATTCCTAATTCTATGGTATCACCCGGTTTGATATAACGTTGTGGTTTAAGCCCCATACCTACTCCAAATGGTGTTCCTGTAGAGATAATATCACCTGGCATCAAACTCATAAACTGACTTAGATAACTAACAATTTCTGATATTCCAAAAACCATATCGTTCGTATTACTTTGCTGTTTAATTTCACCATTTAATTTTAACCATAATCCGAGATTTTGAGGATCACTTATTTCATCTTTAGTTATTAAATAAGGACCTAGTGGAGCGAAAGTATCACAACTCTTTCCCTTAACCCACTGTCCAGATCTTTCTAATTGAAACTCCCTTTCGCTATAATCATTGTGTAAAACATATCCAGCAACATAATCCATAGCTTCATCTTTGCTTACGTAGTTCGCTTTCTTCTCGATTACAATGGCTAACTCGACCTCCCAATCTGTTTTTTGACTGCCCTTAGGGATAATTAGTTTATCATTTGGTCCAACTATAGCACTAGTAGCCTTAAAAAAAATAACCGGTTCATCGGGTATCGTAGCTCCACTTTCTTCGGCATGTTTGGCGTAATTGAGGCCAATACATATTAATTTGGATGGCTTTTTGACTGGTGGACCCAACCTAATATCAGGAGGAATAACTTCGCAAGATGATTTATTGCTTTTCAGCCAAGCTTCAAGTTTGTGAATTCCCCCTTTTCCAAAAAAGTCATCGTCATAATCTGCTCCGAATCCTGAAACATCAAGCCTCATTCCATCTTCTAATTCTACTCCAGGCTTTTCTTCGCCGGCTTCTCCAAATCTTATTAACTTCATTATATGTATTATTTATCCGTTTAATTTAATAAAACCGCCATCAATCGGGAAATTAGTTCCAGTTATAAAGCTTGCCTCGTCGGAACATAAATAAAGCGCTAAACTTGCGATTTCTTCTGGCAATCCCATACGACCTAATGGCTGAGTTTTCGAAAGCTGTTCAAATTTCGTTTCCACTTCATCTGGGTAATTCTTTTTAATAAAAGCGTCTACAAATGGTGTATGAACTCTTGCAGGAGAAATTGCATTACAACGAATATTATATTTCAAATAATCCTTGGCCAAAGAATAAGTCATTGTCAATACAGCACCCTTTGACATTGAATAAGCGAAACGATCTTCTATTCCCACCACCGATGCTATACTTGCCATGTTGAGAATTAATCCGGTCATCTGGTTTTTCATAGATTCAATAACCGCTTTGGAACAGTTATAAACTCCCTTTACATTGATATTATATATTCTATCTAAATCTTCTTCTGAAGTATTCTCAATATTACCGATGTGGGCAATACCAGCATTATTAATTAATACATTTATAGTCTTATTATTTTTTATTTTATTGAAAACGTTTTGAGTCTCCATAAAATTAGAAATATCGCAGGCTATAAATTCTAGACTTCCCTCAAAATTCTTTGTCTCTGCTTTTATTGTACTCTCTTTATCTATATTTAGATCTAAAATAATGACATGGGCTCCGTGGGCTACGAACTTTCTAGAAATAGCTTCACCAATACCGCTACTTCCTCCCGTAATAACTACATTCTTTCCTGATAAGCTAAAGTCTGATTTCATCAAATTACTTGTTTCTGTTTGCATAATCTTTATAAAGCTGACGCCAGTTTCTTCCGTTGGCATTCAGGTAGTTCTCAGCTTTGGTTTTATATATCTCAAAAATTGCAGAAATTTCTTCCATGTTTTTAAAATCAATAGATTGCTCTCTAGCTCTTTCCAGAAGTTCTCTTATATAAGTTTCTTCTTTTCCTGAAAGATCAGGAACTATGGCATGATATCCTTTCATCGTAAAACTAACTTTGCCAACACTATGCTTATCTAAAATTTGATTTACCTCTTCTTCAGAAAGATCTCTACGTAAACCAGACATTAAGTTTTCATGAATTTTTGGTGATTTTCCAGAATGTGCTATTATTCTTCTATCCAATTCTGTCAACTTATCACCTGTTTTTGGATTTATTCCTTCAGGTACTTCGGTATATGGGTGAGAATTATGGTAATCTCGAATAGTCTTAAGATGATTAGATACCAACTTTTCAACTCTTTCAATTTTCAAGCTATCTTTTAAATTAAGACTAGAGACCCATTGTGAAGCTTTAGTTTCCTGATCAAGATCACTCTTCGCTTTTCTTGTTGCAGTATTTTGAGCACTACTTATTAAACTGCCTATTAAAAATAGAAATACCAGAACATTTTTATTCATTTTCATTAAGAAATAGCATTAATTAATTCAAATATAAACTTCGAATTAAAAACCTAATTTTCTATCCTGTACCGTCCAGTAATTCTAATTGTGCTAATTCACATTAGTAGTAAGCTTTAAACTTAAGCCAATTTAATAATAATGTGGGCCATATGTTATAATTAAGATGCTCTGCTAAACCAAAACCGTGACCTCCATTTTCGTAAATATGAATTTCAGCAGAAACATTATGTTCTTTTAGCGCTTTTAAATAAGTTAGACTATTTTCTACCGGTACAGCATGATCATCCATCGCATGAACTAAAAATGTTGGTGGTGTATTTTCTGAAACCTGAGTTTCATTTGAAAAATGTTCAACTAAATCTATCGAAGGAGTTTCTCCCAAAAGTCGTCTTCTCGAACCTTGATGTGTAATTTCGTTAGTTAAACTTATTACTGGGTAAACCAAAATTGCAAAATCCGGCCGAGCACTTTTATTCATCGTTTCTGAATAAACATTTTTATCGAAATGAGTAGAAAGTGTGGCTGCTAAATGTCCTCCTGCCGAAAAACCCATAATTCCTATTTCATCTGAATCAAGATTCCATTTTTCAGCATTATTCCTAACCAGTCTTACTGCCCGCTGTGCATCCTGAAGTGGCCCAACAGATTTATTTTCCATAATTCGGTCATCTGGTAATCTATATTTAACTACAAAGGCAGAAATTCCTTCTGAAGCTAACCATTCTGCAACCTTAAAACCTTCCTTGCTCATCGATAAATGGCTATAACCGCCCCCTGGGAAAATAACAACAGCACTTTTAGATGAATTCTCCTTAGCTAAAAATGCATAAATTTTTGGTTCCTTTACCATACTAGCTCTAGAAAGCTGATCATTCTCAAACTTCTGTTCTTCCTCAACATTCTCATTTTCTATACTTCCGGGAATTTTATCTTCCCAAAGATTTAACTCCATGTCTTGAGCATTTAAAATTGTACAAGTAAAAAAACTAATTAATATAAAAGTTCGTAATCTCATAATCTATCTAATTATTAATAAACAACGGCACTAAATGTCTTTGGTAAAGATTGAAAGTTACATTCTCCTCGATTTTGTTACGGCAAGAATCCAACAAACTATAAAATTCATCTTTTTCTCCGGCAATTTTGTAAGCGCAATGCATCAATTGCCTAAAATGAGGATTGTAATTTTGGTTTGCAGAATCATGCCTTAAAGCTTCAGCAAATACTTCTCCGGTTTCAAATGCATTTTTCTGCGGAAGTTTTTCTTTGTCGATATCCAAAACTTCCGTATAATTTTCAGTAAGTTCATCATAGCGATCTAGAGCTTCAGTATATAATTGCTGAATAAACTCAAAAGCCTTGCCACCACTTTCTGCTAAACCAATAGCTTCTTCCAGCCATGTCGTTCCAGCAGTTTTTAAATGTAAACCGCTATTATGCTTTTTTATCAGTTTATTGATTATGGGATAAATCGAAAATTTATCGCTCCCACTATGCACGCTTAATTTTAATTCTTCAGGTAAACCAAATTCAGTTTTAACGAATTTCAATACGCATAAATCAGCTTCAAATTCTTTGTTGAATTGTTCTAAATCTCCTTCGTAATCGATTCCTTTATAAAAGTTACCGGTGAATTTTGGAGCGATAGTAGTGACCGGCACTTTATAAAATGCCAAAGCTGAAAGCACGAAAAATAATTCGGTTGGCGTTTGTGGATTTTCGACTTCATCGATAGAAACTTCCGTATAAAAAGTGTCTTCTTTATTCGATTTGATATGAAAATAAACCTCGGAAGCCTTCTTCATAGCAAAAAGAAAAGTATTCGTCATTTCTTGAAATTGTGCTTCAGAAATATCGATTTTGGCTATAATTCCTTCAATTTTAAAAGGTGATAAATAATCCTGAAAAAACTCTTTAAAAGCTCTGATATTTTTTGAATCCGACTTCTTATTGATATAATTAGTGACATCGATCGTAAAAAAATTGCTGTTATTCAAAAAAGGATCTACAGTTTCTTTGTTTATATGATCGGCATCTACAAAATAATCTTGTGTGAAATTTAGCTCGGTTGTTGCGTTATCCGCTTCTTCTAGTACACTTTTCGGCTGGGTATTTACCGTTTGATGTTCTCGATTTGATTTGTTCCAAACCGGCGTAACAGCTACTCCGTCTTTCTGAATCTTTATAATGGCTTCTAACTGCGCTTTACCTTCTTTTCCAAATCGATCTCCCGTTCCAAATGAAAATTTCCCTAATTCTGCCATATTTTAAATTTTAAGATTAATTTTTGCCTACATCTTTTCCTGCTGCGGTTGGTACTCCGGCTTCCTCGCCGATAATAAGATTATCTACTACTACATTTTGAGTGTTAGTAATGGTAGTTCCGTTTTTTGCTTTGTTGACTTTGATATTTTTTAACTGAACATTTTCTACTTTGCTTTCTTCAAATCCCTGAATAACCACTGCGGCTCCTGTAACCTCCTCACAATGAATATCGTTAATATAAATATCGGAAATTTTTGAGTTATGTCCTGATCCCTCTCCGTGATAATAAGAAGTGATATAAAAAAGATCCTCTGTTTTATCGAATTTCAAATTATCGACATAAATATCTTTAATATAACCGCCACGATCGGGATTGGTCTTAAAATAGATCCCGCGTTTTAGGTAGCCGTGCGCTTTGCAATTTTGCACAAAAACATTCCGCACGCCAGCACTCATTTCGCTCCCAATTACAAAGGCATGAAGGCCTTTCAGCAAACAGTTTCTCATCACAATATTTTCTGAAGGAGTTGCTGAATTGGCCCTGCCTTCATCATCTCTCCCGGCTTTTATAGCTACGTTATCATCGCCGTTATCGAAAGTGATATTTTCAATCAAAACATCGCTGGTGTATTCTAAATCGATCCCATCATTATTGCTATTATGCGAATCGTAGGATAGTCCGCGTAAAGTAGCGCTTTTACATTTTAATAAATGTACACACCAAAATGGGGCATTTTCAATACGAATATTTTCTATTAAAATGTTCTCTGAATTGACCAATTGTAGCAACTGCGGACGCAGATAACCTCCTTCTCCAAATTGCCGATCTTTCAGCGGAGTAGCATTATGGTTCATTTCTCTACTTTTTTGCTTAGCAGGATCTTCTTTTGCCTTCCAAGTTTGCCAAAATTCTTTACCGTTTCCGTTGATTGTACCGCTTCCTGTAATGGCTACATTTTCAAGATCTTTTCCGTAAATCAGCGGACTATAATTATAAAGCATCGTTCCTTCCCAACTGGTAAGTACCATTGGATAATCTTTAGGATTTGTTCCAAAATTCAGCAAGACGTCTTCAGATAAATGAAGTTCCATATTGCTGGTTAAATGAATTGGTCCATTTATTTGATATTCGCCATTTGGAACGATTAATTTTCCGCCACCTTTTTTCTTTAGCGCCTTAATGGCTTTATCAAATGCTTTTTTACTGTTTTTTACTGAATTTGGTGTAGCGCCATAATCTAAAACTGAAACCTCAACGTTAGGAATTTCCGGTAGCTGAATTCGGTTAACGATTTCATCGATTTTCGCTTTTTTTTCTTCGGAAGAAAGCTGACCGAAATTCAGTAACGGAAATAACAGCAGGATAAATAAAATTATTTTATTTTTCATCCTCTAGAAAATCTTCCCGAATAGGATTGAAAACATCAATCAATACTCCCGCCTCTAAGCATTCAGCACCGTGTTCTGTATTCGGCAATACAAAAAATCCGTCTCCAGCTTCTAAAATTTTAGATTGGCCATTAATTGTAATTTTGAATTTTCCGGAAGCCACATAAGATCCTTGCGTATGAAAATGGTCGTGTAAATCGCCAATGGCACCTTTTTCAAATTTGACCTTTACGATCATTAATTGCGGATTGTAGCCAATGAATTTTCTGGTAATTCCTTCAGCCGCATATTCCCATTCAGCATCATTATCTTTAAAGAAAAGTGGAGGCGTATACATTATAATATTTCTTTAGTTAGCGTTGATTTTTTGATATACTTCTTTAAAGGTAAATCTTTTTTCGCTATTTCTTGTAAGGCTAAAGTTGCTACTAGAGTTGCGCCTTTTTCTGAAAGATGTGTATCATCATCTTTACGTTTCACGTAATAAGTCACTTCCCCGGGAGCAAAATGTAAATGTAAATTTCGAGATTCTTCTTCGCCATACTTCACCTCTAATTGTTCCGTAAGCCATTGCATATCGATAAATGGAACATCTAAGTCTTTAGCGACCATTCTAACCACTAAAGGATATTCACCATGCGTATCGACCAAGGTGCCGTTCTCATTAAAATTTCTACGAACAATTGAACTCATTAAAATAGGTATAGCACCTTTTTCTCGCGTTTCTTTTACATATTTTCCCAGGTTATAACGGTAACCTGTAAAAGGATTGGTGTAACGATCTGGTGAATTAAATTTTTGATCATTATGACCAAACTGAATAATTACAAAATCTCCGGATTTCAATTTATCATGAACAGTTTTCCAACGCCCTTCACTTAAAAAACTTTTACTGCTTCTTCCATTAACAGCATGGTTTTCTATATGAATATTATCGGTCATTAATTCTGGCAGCATTTGTCCCCAACCATGTTCCGGGTTTTCTTCGGGATCACGCTTATCGGCCATTGTAGAATCTCCGATTAAATACAAACTTGGCGTTTTTTGCGCATAATTTTGCACCGATAATAGCATTAAAAAACAAGCAAATACAACTTTCATAATTTTTATTTTAATATTCAAAAGCTCCTAAATCTGGAGCGGTTCCATTAAATTCAACACTTTCAATTTCAACTCCGGCATCTATCAAATCGCTTCCTGAAACTAAATTCATAAAACTAACTTCTGGCAGACTTCCATCTGCTTGGCGAGCTGCTGTTAATTCATCTACTAATAGACTTTCAAAATCATCTTCAGAAACTGCAAAACCATCCATCCAACTATTATTCATCATTTCTACCGAAGATGCTTTAAAACTATTTGTTCCGTTTAAGGAAATAGAATTTTTTATAATTAATTTTTCTAGTGGATTAGTACTTCCAAAAGCATAATCTCTTCCGTTATTATAAGCTGAACAGTTAAATAATGTTAACGTTCCACGATTACTGTTATGATCGAATCCGTCATAAATATTACCAACCGCCAAACATCTTATGTAAGTTGCATGGTGTTTTAAATCTTTGGTATCGCTTCCTCCGGTTTTAAACCCATTTCCATCGCCTAATCCTGGTGTTCCGTCCTCTAAATAGCCATTATTAATTGCCCAGCAATTAATGTAAGTAGTCGTGATATTATCATTATTTCTTAAATATCCATCCCAACCATCATCTAAATTATTCCAGGCACGACAGCCTTCGAATTTATTACCTGTTCCAGCTGTTAATTTACAAGCAAATCCATCTGCATTTTCGATGGTAGAGTCTGCATTAAAATACGAATCACAATTTAAAATAAGGTTATTTGCACCACCATTATCGATTTGAAGTCCGCTATCTTTATTTCTTAGAAAATCGCAAAATTCAATATGATTATTACTTCCACTAATAAACATACCATTATCGCCAGCTCCTTGTATTTTGAAACCAATAATTTTCCAATAATCCTGATCAATGATCCAACCTCGATTAGCACTATTTTCTTGCATTGCTGAAAAATCAATAATTGGCCTATCCGATTCTGCCATCACGACTATAGAATCATTTTGTAAACCTGAAGCAGCTATTTTTAATGATGTTCCGAATTCATACGTTCCTGGAGCCACTAAGATTGAGTCTCCTGCAACTGCATCTAGTAAAGCATCTCTTAAATCTTCGGCATTGCTAACTTTAATCGCATTACTAGTTACTGGAGTTTCTGGAAGCACAGGATCGGGTTCTTCTGTAGAGTTATCATCTGAAGAACTACAAGAAGCAAATATTGTCACTATAAAGAAAAAGCAATATTTGAATTTTTTCAATAGTAATTTCATAATTATCTAATTTGAATTCGTCCTATTTGTTCGGGTTCCAAGAATCACAGTTTCCAGAAAAAATATTTTCTAACGTATATTTTTTGATTTCTTTTTTTGATAATTGGTGTGACCAACCTACACGAGTTTTAGGTGATGCTCCCTTTCCTTTACTATTATATTCTGCGTAATAAGTAGTTTTCTCTTTTTCTGGAAACATCTTATCTCCCGTCCACGGATCCCAACCTTTTTCGACGATATGATTTCCTAAAGTTGAATTGATAAAAACCGTTTGTGCGTAAGAACGCCAAGGTCTTCCTAAATACACTTTATCTACACCTTCTTTCGCAATTAAATTACAGTTAAAAAAAACATATCCAAACTCCTGATTTTCAGGTGTGGCCGCCGCGGTTATGTAAGAATTTCTTAAACTTTTAATCGTGCAATCTTCAAACACACAAGTTGCTTCTCCAAAGATAAAATCGGTCGTTCCTTCAATATAACAGTTTTTGTAATATTGTCTGCTTCCTTCTGTGGCTGTATATAAAGTATCCTGACAACCTAGTAAATTACAATTTTCAGCAATAAAACGATCTCCTTCTACGTGAAGTGCCACTGCTTGACCGCGATCACACCAAGTATTTTGAACGCTAAGATTTTTAAAATGTATATCATCTCCCTGAACCAAAACCGTAGAAGATGTAAATGTTGATAATTCTTTACCGGTAACCGAATCGATTTTACCGGAATAATCACTTCCTGTGATGATGGTTTTTTCTTTGCTTTCGCCAACTAAAGTTAGTTGATGCTTCCAAGTAGCAATCACTAATTTTTCTTGATAGGTTCCGTTTTTGATAAATATTTCAACCTCGCCCGGACCTAAATCTCGAGTAGAGTTAACAGCTTCTTGAATGGTTTTAAAATCGCCACTTCCATCTTGAGCTACCGTTAGTTTAAGGTAAGGATCTTTAGCGATAGCACATTGAACTATTAGAAATAAAACAAATATGGATAGTAATTTCTTCATTGTTAATTTTTAAATATTTTGTTTAAAAAGGAAACTGTAAAATCTACTGTAGGCTCAAACCAAGGTTCTAATAACCAAAATGAATGTGGAGAACCATCCAAAGTATGAACTTCAGAATAGATATTATTTTTCTCTAAAATTTTAATCATATCATCACGACCCGCGTGAAATCTTGGCATCGAACTATTGATAAATAATGTGGGGGGCGTATTGGAGCTCACATATTCTAAAGGTGAAGCTTCTTTCCAGTTTTTGGGATTTTCATCTCGACCTCCGTCTAACCATAATCCTGCTATTTCTCCTTCAGCAGCAGCTTCGGGATGAACGAATGAAACTATACCATCTACATTTACAATAGCCTGAACTGCTGAAGAAATTGCTTCATTTTTTTCATGATACAATTCTGAATCAGGCGTTACCCCAACTAAAGTAGCTAACTGCGCTCCTGCGGAAGTTCCTAAAACAGCAATCTTATTCGGATCTAATTTATAAGTTTCAGCGTTTTTTCGCATCCAACGTAATACATCTTTTAAATCTATCACTCCAGCTGGATAAACAGCTTCCTGACTTAATCGGTAAGAAGCAGTTACAGCTACAAATCCATTTTCGGCTAAATGCTGCGCCATAATACGCTGGTTTTCTTTGCTTCCGGAAATCCATCCGCCACCGTGAATTAACAACACGCCAGGACAATTTTTATCATTTTTTTCAGAAGGATAATACACATCCAATTTTAAAACCGAAGTTTGTGTTTCTTTATACGGAATGTCTTCTTCGGCTATAAATCGATCAGATACTAAAGGTTTAATCCCTTTAATAAACGGGTATTTTTTTTCATATTTTTTTACTGTCGTCGTTATATTATAAGGGCGCACTTCTGCTTTTTGCTGAGCAGAAGTGCTAACCCCCGTAACAAAAGTTACGAACACAACAATGAAATTTTTAATGCTACTACTATACATTAGTTAGATTTTAGTATATATGTTTTAGTTTCTTCTGTATCCAAATCGTACACATAATACGTTGGTAATTCTAGACTTGAAAATTCAGCTTTATCTGAAACTAATGGCTTCTTTATTTCCGGCTTTTGGTAATAGCTGTTTTTATTCTCACTCTTAGCTATTTTCAATTCTTTTCCGTTTTCAGTAAACAATTTAACTTCAGAACGAATACGACAAACACCGCCATTATCAGAGGTTATTTTTACTTGTTGAAGCTTTTTATTGCTCCACTTTAAATCTATTTCAAAACCTCCACGCGCTTTTAAACCTTTAATCTCGCCATCTTTCCAAGAATCTGGTAATCCAGGTAAAAGATGCAAAGCTTCATCGTGTGATTGCAACAACATTTCTGCAATACCGGCGGTACATCCAAAATTTCCATCGATCTGAAATGGTGGGTGGGCATCTAATAAATTAGGATAAGTCCCTCCTTCTTCGGTGCCATCTTGTACTAAAGTAAGTTGCGTTTTAATTAAATCGTAAGCTCGATTTCCGTTTAGTAATCTAGCCCAAAAATTAACTTTCCAGCCCATAGACCATCCCGTAGATTTATCGCCACGATACGTCAAGGTATTTTGTGCAGCCTGAAACAAATCTGGATTTTTAAACGGAGAAATTTGAGCTGAAGGATGTAAACCATATAAATGTGAGATATGGCGGTGATGATCTCCTTTTCTATCCCAATCTTTTATCCACTCTTGCAATTGTGAAATTTTTCCTATTTGCATAGGTGGTAAACGCTTTCGCTTTGATTCTAATTCTTCCCTAAATTTTTTATCGGTATTTAATATTTCTGAAGCTTCTATGGCATTTGAAAACACATCGAAAACCAATTGGTTATCCATCGTTGTACCATAACTTACTCCAACTCCATCCTCATATTTATTTTCCGGTGACATTGAGGGAGCCACAACTAACCAATTATGTTCTGGTTCTTCTTGCAAAACGTCTCCATAAAATCTTGCAATTCCCTTTAACGCCGGATAATATTCTGCTAAAAATTTTTTATCTCCGGTAAATAAGTAGTGTTGCCAAATATGCTGCGTTAACCAAGCGCCGCCCATAGGCCAAATTCCATAAAAACCGCCATCGATTATTCCGGTGACTCTCCATATATCGGTATTGTGATGCATATTCCAGCCTCGTGCCTTATACATTTCTGTTGCACTTTCTTGACCGGTTTCTGATAGTTCTTTAATCATTTTGAATAATGGCTGGTGTAATTCTGAAAGATTAGTCACTTCTGCCGGCCAATAATTCATTTCGGTATTAATATTTACCGTGTATTTACTATCCCAAGGCGGTGCCACCTCATTATTCCAAATTCCCTGAAGATTGGCAGGTTGTCCGCCAGGTCTCGAACTAGAAATTAACAGATAACGCCCAAACTGAAAATATAATGCCACTAAAGAAAGATCTTCTTCTTTAGCGAATTTCTCTAAACGTTCGTCAGTTGGTAATTTTTGACTATCATTATTTTGATTCCCCAGATTTAAAGAAACACGTTTAAATAAGGCTTGGTAATCTTTTATATGATCTCTTTTAATTACTGAATATGACTTTTTCCTTGCTTCATTCAAATAGTTTTGAGCTACTTTTTCTGAATTTTCCGAAAGGTCTTTATAGTTTTTGAAGTTTGTACCTATACTTACTATAATCGTAACCTCATCGGCTTCTTTTATTTGTAATTCGTCTTCTCCTTCTATTATTTTTCCCGAAGTTATCTTTGGATAAGCAACCGATTGATAGTTTACACTTCCCGTTTTGTTATCGTAATCACCAGAAGTTCCTTTAAGAATCAGTGCATTATCTTGAACGACTACTGAATTCTTTTCTTGAGGTGTTGAATAATTCAGCTTAAATGATAATTTACCGGGTTCACTAGCTGTTAAATGAATGATCATTACTTGATCGGGATGCGATACTAAAT
This sequence comes from Zunongwangia endophytica, assembly GCF_030409505.1. NCBI lineage: Bacteria > Pseudomonadati > Bacteroidota > Flavobacteriia > Flavobacteriales > Flavobacteriaceae > Zunongwangia > Zunongwangia endophytica. Next base: position 1,909,150 of record NZ_JAUFPZ010000002.1, read on the forward strand.
ATTCTCGCTTATATTCAACTCCATCATAAGTATAAGATGTCGTTGCTATTGCATTTTCAATATCTAAACTTCGTTTAAAATTTTCAACATTATTATGCTTAATATCTAACCATAAACTACCTACCGTTTGATAAGGCATTCCGTAGTTATTATCCTCTTCCGGGCGACGCGGAAAAGTAGCATTACTTAATTCTTGCGCTTCTTGATACTTACCGGCAAATAACAATTTTCTAATTTCTTCAGTATTAGAAAATGTTCCCTGTGGAATATTATTTCCTGGTTCACCCGCCCAAATTGTTTCTTCATTCAATTGAATTTGGTCTTTGGTGGGATCTCCAAAAATCATCCCTCCAATGCGACCATTACCAATAGGTAGAGCCTCGTTCCAATTGTTCGCAGGCTCATCATACCAAAGTTGGTTTTGATGTTGTGCGACAACCATTTGAAAACTCATCAATATGAATACGAAACTTAATTTCATTATTTTATGCTAATTTTTTTCAATTCGTTAAATACCAATTGTGCAACTGCTTTTGCTCCTTCAGGCTGAAAATGGGTGTTATCATCTTGACCATCTGGATAAGCTTCATAAGTACCTGCAGGTAAATTCATAAAGTAATTTTCAGATACAAAATCTTTGCCTTTTTTAGAAAAGTAATCCATAGACAACTGATTTAAATCAATTAATTCTACATTCATTTCTTCAGCAACATCTTTTGGAGCTTGATCATATTCACCGTGTACATTTTCTAAATGATCATCTTTCCAAGGATAATTTCTAGCTACCGGAGTTAAGATAATAGGCGTAGCTCCTTTTTCTCTAGACTGACTTACAAAAAGTCTTAGAAATTCTTTGTAACCTTCAATATCGACATAACGCTCCGGTTTGTTTTCTGCTGCATCGTTATGACCGAATTGCATAAGTACTAAATCGTTTTCTTTGAGTTCTTCAAAAACTTTTCTCCATCGCCCTTCTTGGAAAAAGGTTCGGGTACTTCTCCCGCCACGCGCATGATCATCTACTTTGATTGAATCTGAAACAAGAATATTATTTAATTGTGCTAAACTATCTTTTACAAAATACTGCTGAAATACCTGTCCCCAGCCTGTAACCGGGTAGCGAGTTTTCATATAATCTTTACCCGGTTCATAATCATCGGCATAATTTGCCATTGTAGAATCACCAATCAAAAATATGGTCTGAGAAGTTTCTTGTGTAGATTCTTCTTGCTTAGATTCTGGAGTAGCCTCTTTATTTTTGTTAGCACAGCCAAATGATAATATAGCTGCACACCCAATAATTACTATTTTTTTATAATTATTCATTTTCTATTCTGTAATTCTAAAATATTCAACATCGGCATAGCCACCTCTTTTTGCACCTGCCGGACTTATACTGAAAAGACCAACTTTAGCGCCAATCCATTTTCCTACTCGAGCTTGGAAAGGTTTGCCTATTTTTTTATAACGTTTGCCATTTTCACTATACATCAACTGACACTTAGCATCGGGTTTTGAAACTTCAACTTTTACGTGAACCGTATTCGATTTTAGTTGTTTTTCTTCTAAAACTTTTTCTTCGGCTCCTTTATCGGCATTTTTTGCCTCTGTCTGTTGCAAGAAGAATTTTCCGTTTTTTTCAGTTATGGTTAGCGTAAAATAATCTCTACCCATAATAATGAAGCCTGCTTTGTGCTGTTTCTTAGCGTCTTCAGGAATCAACGTAATTTTTGAACTTACCGTAAATTCTGGTGCCGGAAACTTTTGTAGTAATAAATTCGGAACGTCCCATAAATTTTTTGCTTCTTCAGGCTGAGCTATACTGAATAATCTCAAATAATCGTTACCCGGTAATTTGGCGTGCCATAACACATTAGAGTTCGCATTCCATTGCCATTGAATCCCTAAACTATCGCTAGTAAACTCATCGGTTTCCTTTGGCGTTACTATGGCATAAGACTTTCCAACATTCGGTTTTTGATGCTGAAAAACTGGTTCTCCAATTCCGTTACCGTCTTGATCTTCTCCCATCACCGGCCAATCATTTTCCCAACTCATTGGTTGTAAATGCACAATTCTGCCGTAAGCATCTTTATCTTGAAAGTGGTAAAACCAATCTTCTCCTTTTGGTGTTTCCACCCAAGCACCTTGATGCGGACCGTTAATTTCTGTACTCCCTTGTTCTAACACCACTTTTTCTTCATAAGGTCCGTAGATGTTTTTAGAACGAAGAATTAACTGCCAACCTGTGGAAACACCACCTGCTGGAGCGAAAATATAGTAATAGCCATTTCGTTTATAAAATTTAGAACCTTCTACAGTTTCGTGATTTTCGTGACCATCAAAAACGTGTCTCCCTTCATCGAGAACCTTATTCCCGTCAGTAGACATTTTTCTCACTGTTAATAAACTTTTTACACCTGCGCGACTTCCTGCCCAAGCGTGAACCAGGTAAGCCTTACCATCTTCATCCCAAAGCGGACACGGATCAATTGCTCCTTTAGCTTCCATAACTAAAACCGGTTGTTCCCATTCACCTGCAGGATCATCGGTTTTCACCATATAAATTCCGAAGTCAGGATCTCCCCAATAAATATAAAATTCATTATTGTGGTATCGTATGGCTGGCGCCCAAACTCCGTTACCGTGTTGTGGCGTTTTAAAATGCTCTACCGGTACTTGTTGTGGCAATGCATAATTAATCAACTCCCAATTCACCATATCTTTAGAATGCAAAATAGGCAAGCCCGGCGCTGCATTGAAGCTGGAAGCCGTCATATAATAATCGTCTCCTGCTCTAGCTACATCCGGATCTGAATAATCTGAATGTAAGATTGGATTGGTGTATGTCCCATCTCCCTGATCTGCCACCCAAACTTCAGAAACATAATTATCCTTGTTTTGAGCCAAAATGGAACCAGCAATCAGTAAAAATAAATATATCGGAAAAACCTTCATTTTCAATTATTTATTCAGTTCTAAACTAGCCATAATAAAAGGACCTGTTCCCTTAGGATCGTTAGAACGAATTTCTTCATTCACATAATATTCAAAAGAAGCATCACGATACGGGTCTCCGCCAAGACCCGCTACCGCACAACATTGGTTTAAGTTCACAGTTCCGTCATCTTCAACAGTTACCAGATTATTTATTATTCCTTTGTATGTTTTTTCGGCTTCTTCTAAATATTTTTGAGAAAGGTATCCTTGGTTAGCTCCTTTAGCAAATGTGTATGCGAACATCGAAGATCCGGTAGCTTCTAAATAATTTCCATCTTGATCTCCCTTATCTAAAACCTGATACCAAAGTCCTGTTTCTTGATCCTGAACTTTTAGCAATGCTTCAGCATATTGGTTTAAATAACCGATTATTTTTTCTCTACCAGGGTGATCTTCTGGTAAATAGTCTAAAACATCTACCATCGCCATACCGTACCATCCCATTGCACGAGACCAAAAGTTAGGTGAAGTTCCGGTTTCATTATTCGCCCATTTCTGCTCTTTACTTTCATCCCAACCGTGATATAATAATCCAGTTTCTTTATCTAAAGTATGTTCCTGAATTAAATCAAACTGACGTACAATTTCATTATAAGCTTTTTCAGCTTTATCTCCTTCAGAAAACATTTTGGTGTACTGCGCATAAAAAGGTTCTGCCATGTACAATCCATCTAACCACATTTGATGTGTATAACGTTTTTTATGCCAAAAACCACCATCTGAAGTTTTTGGCTGGCCAGCAAGCTGCTTTCTCAAAGTGTCTGCCGCTTTTTTGAAACGTTCTTCTTTCGTTTTTGGATATAAATACAGCAAAACATCTCCAGACTTTATCATATCCAGATTATATTTTTCTATATCGTAGGTTTTTATGATACCATTTTCTTCGATAAGCTCATCTGCATAAGCATAAATATAATCGTAGTATTTTTCTTTTTGAGTTTGTTTATAAACGCGTTGAGCCGCTGTCAATACAAGTCCGTTTGTATAACTCCACCTCGGTTTATCTACAAAATCGAGTTTTGAAGCTTTTGGGAATCTTTTTATTTCTGAAAGCATCATGCGTTCAGACCATTTTAAATCTTCTGGAATTGCTTTTTCTGAAGTATTTTTATTGGAATCATTTTCTGCTGTTTCTGAAGTTTCATTATTTTCGTTCTTGCAGGAAAACATCATCAAAAACACCAAAACAAGAAACGCTGAGCTTATAACTATACTATATTCTTTTTTTTTCATCTTAGTCTAATTTTTCGTTTTCTTGAAGTGTGTTTAAATGCTTATCCAAACTGCTAATAAAATCTTCTTTATTTTCTATCCCATCCTTTTCCTGTTCCCAGGCTGCAAGTATGTAATATGCAACATCGCTCGTTGTTGGTTTAAAAATAATTAAATGATCATGTGGTCCCTCCTGAATTTTTTCTACTTCTGAAGTTTTATAAAAAATAGCCATTCCTAATTGATCTTCATCGCTCACTAAAGTTTGTGTGCCATAAGTTGCAATATATCCCCATTCTCCATTTTGGCTTTTCTTCTGCATTAAAGAAACATCATCAAATTTGACAATTCCTGTAGTTAATCCATCAATTTCAGCGGAAGGAGTTAAGCTAATTTTGCTAAACCTTCCTTCTGGGTAAATCGTAAATTTAGCATCAAGATCAATGGTATCTTCTCCGGTTTTCCATCCATCATAATCGATCATCACCGAAGAACTTGCAGAAGAATTTTCTACGGAAGCAATGGTTTTTTCAACATTTCTAAAATGCGCTACAGAATCGTTCATAAACCTTCCGTAACCGCCAAGACCTACAGATTTTCCAGCTTTAAGAATATCCTGTCCCCATCCTGAATCATGGTGATAATCCTCATAGTTTTCTTGGCCCACATAAGGTAAAACAACAGTGTCTGTTTTCTTCCCCCAAATATCTATCGCATTTCGCCAATCTAAATAAAATCTAAATCCAACCTGACTGTTTTCCCATCCCGGGCCTTCATACCGAATATAATACGCATGATCGCTATGACCTTCTGGCAACTCTAGCGATTCAACATTTTCGAAATCACCGCCGCCAAACTTTTTTGGTTCCCAGTCATCTCCTTTTCTAATGGAAAGTTCTGCGTAAGTTTTTGCATTTTTATCGGGCTTTTGCCAATTGGTTTCTTTGACTTCTTCTGTGGTTTCATTTTGATTGTCAGCTTCCTTTTTTTCTTCTTTACACGCGGTAAAAAATAAGGCTGAAGCCATAAATGTTGGTAGGATAATTCTCTTCATAATTGTTTTCGGTTTTTAGTTCTATAAATAGCCAAAGAGAAGCTTTAAAATTCAAAGCTTCTCTTCTGACTAACCAATCAACTTAAAAATAAAATCTAAACATGTACTAACTATTGATATGCCGGATTTTGTGGGAATTCATTATTTTGATTAAGATCCAACGCTGATTGAGGTATTGGTCTTAAAATTTTCAATTCTCCATTAGCTCCGTTGAAATTACCCGGTTCTACTAGGTAATGATACATTGAAGCTCTATCTACTAAAGTTCCCGTCCTTTTAAGGTCTAACCATCTGTGGTATTCACCTAAAAGTTCTCGACCTCTTTCATCTAAGATATAGTCAATATCAAAATCTGATAATGAAGCATCTTCTACTCCTGCTCGTTCTCTTACTTCATTCAATCTTGCCAGGCCAGTCGTTGCATCACCAGATTGCAGATAGGCTTCTGCAGCTACAAGATATGCTTCTGCAAGTCTAGAAATTACAATGTCATTCCTGTTTGTACTAATTCCGAAAGGTGCTTCTGGATCGTCGAATTTCTTAACTGGGATCGTTTGATAATCATTAGAAGGATTTACTGAAGGCACATAACTTCCGTAATCATGATATACTGCATCTGGATGCTCTTCTAAATAAGCTTCCTTAAAATCATCATTATCATTCCAACTTGCCTCATAATAATGTTGTACCGGTAAACCTTCGTAATCATCGGTTTCATAAAAAGCAAAATATGGATCGTATACTTCAGTCATAAAAGTTGTATACCATCTATCATCATCTTCTGTAAATAGATCTATCGCGTATTGTGTAGGACATAGCGTATACGTTCTGTAAGGTGCTTCACCAGCTATTTCCGATCCTCCTTGATATGGGCCAAAATACGAAGATTGTCTATGTCCTAATTCAAAAGGATCTGTACTAACAGAACTTTCGTCGTACTGCACTGAAAATATAGTTCCTTGTTTAATGGTATAATCAGGAGTCCAAAGTTCAGCAAAAGAAAGACTTAATTCTTCCCCATTTATGGCCGCATCTGCATACTCTGCTGCCTGCGTAAAATCAGCTGAACTTCCAAAATCTTCGTACGCTCTGGTAAGATATACCTTCGCTAATAGATCCATAACTGCTCTTTTATTTATTCTCCCGTTATATGGATCATCGTTTACCATATCAAGACTCTCTTCCAACTCAGCTATAATAAAACTATAAACATCTTCCGCTGAATTACGATCAAATTCTAGCTTACGTTCTTGTATATAATCTGTGATTAAAGCAACATCACCGTAAGTTTGAACCAGTAAAAAATACGAATTTGCTCTTAAAAACTTTATAGCTCCAATTTGTTGAGATAGTTCTGGAGATTGCTCTGTTAAATCACCATAGTAAACTCCCATATTAGCAGTTTGTATAGCTTTATAACAAACATTATATAAGTGCCCTACACCATTAGAGTTAGAATTAAGTTGCGTATAACGACTTAAACCCGGTGGTTCATTCTCACGACCTTCAGCATACATATCTGTTCCTGCAGCGAAAAGCCAAGGCTCACCTCCATAAATTTCTCTTAAGAATCCATAATTAGCATTTACCAGCAAATTATATCCTTCAGTTGTTAAATAAAAATCTGTTGTTTCGTTGGATCTATTATCTTCTTCTAAATAATCCTGACATGATATCAAAATCATGGAAAATAATAGAAAGCTGATTTTATATATTTTGTTCATCTTCTAAAAATTTAAATTAAATCCTAACTGATATGTAATCGAACTAGGCCTACCAGTATTTAAAGATGCTCCGGCCCACTCTGGATCATATCCCTCATAATCTGTAAACACAAATGGATTTAAAACATTTGCATAAACTCTCAATTTCTTCAGGTTCAAATTATCTAGCATTTTATCAGATATATTATATCCTAAACCAATGTTTTTGACCTTTACGAAAGATGCTTCATGATAATATCCAACTCCATCATTTCTCCAAAAAGAACCTTCATTTCTTGCCTGTGGATATGTATTTGATACTTGTGCAGGAATACCCGCACCGTTTTCTGGAATATACCAATTTAAGTCTAGTTTTTGGCGACCACGATCTCTTACATCTGCAAAGTTAGAGTGGAAATTACTGTACACCAACACTCCTTGATTAGTGATTAACGATGCTGATAAATCCCAGTTTTTATATCTAAAATTGGTAAATAAACTCCCTGACCAATCTGGATTTGAAGATCCAAGAATAATTCTATCTTCTGGAGTATACCGGCCATCATTATTAACATCTACCAATTTCTCCTGTCCTTCTTCCATTCCATAACCGGCAGCTTCGTCCACTTCATCTGCCTGCCAGATACCATTAAACTTATAATTATAATGCGCATCTATAGACTCCCCTATAAACAAGTTATTACCAATATCATCTACCTGATCCTGACCGTAAATCGATTCGATAGCATTTACGTTTCTAGTAAAGGTGAAATTTGTGGTCCAGCTAAAATCTGATGTTTGAATGTTTCTGGTTGTTAATGCAATCTCTACCCCTTTATTACTTACTGAGCCTATATTTGCTGTAATATTATCCCATCCACTTTCCAATGGCAATTGTTGTTCTAATAATAGATCGTCTGAAAGTTTATCGTAATAATCTACACTACCCTCTATTCTATTATTCAGGAATCCAAAATCTATCCCAAAATTAACTTCTCTGGTTTTTTCCCACTTTAAAAATGGATTAGCTAAAGAACCCGGCACCCAACCCGTGGTTACCTGACCGCCGAAATCATAGAAATATCGAGAATCTAAAGTATTTATAGTTGAATATGGAGCAATAATATTATTTCCTGTAAATCCATAACTTACTCTCAACTTAAGGGTTGAAATAGCATCTACATCTTTAAGAAAATTTTCCTGCTTTAGCTTCCATGCTAATGCTCCAGAAAAAAAGCTATCCCAGTTATCTGCTAGCAAAGACGAGCCATCCCATCTAGCAGAAGCGGTTAGTAAATACTTATCCATAAGCGAATAATTGGCTCTTAAAGCATAAGATGCCAGCGTTTGCTTCTGGTAATTAGAATTCATATCATAAGTACCAGGATCACCACTACCGATGTTATAGAATTTAGTTTCAAATGGAATTCTTCTGGCAGACTGAGAAGATGTTTCTCCTTCGGCAGAATAAAGACTAAATAATCCAAGTAAGTTTACGTTATGATCTTCGTTAAACTGATGATTTATATTGAACTGGTTATCCCATGTATAATTGAAATTTTCTCCATTCTGGATTTCAGCCGAAGGTAAATTATCATTATCAATACCTACTGAAGTTTGTGCACCCCAAGATCTTCCAATTCTGTAATTTTCAATTCCTGTTGAAAAAGTTGTTTTCAATTCTAACCACTCTAAAGGATCATATTGAAAATAAGTACTGGAAAGAATATTCCAGCTTTTATTAACATCGGTAGTATTATTTATATTCAGAATAGGATTATACGTACTTGTTTTATTGATTAAAAAGTTTCCGTCATTATCCTGAAGTTTTCCTGGTAATGGATAAAGTTCACCATCCAATCCATACGGACTCAAATAAGGGTTTAATCTAAATGCATCACGCATGGCGACATCACTACCGAAGTTTTGTTCCAATAAAGTAATCGTAAGATTAGTACCGTAAGATACTTTGTCCGTTACCTGATGATTAATACCTAATTTAAGAGTATATTTTTCTAAACTCTCATTTTCGATATTTCCGGTCTCTTTTTGATAACCCAAACCTAAGTTATAACCAACTCCATTATCTGATCTTCCTGAAACATTTAGATAATGATTTTGTTGAATTCCTGTTTTAAGAACCTCATCGTACCAATCAAAAGACTCACCATTAGCTACTCTATTGAATAATTCTGAATTATTACCACCACCTGAAACCGCATCTCTTAGCGTTTCTGGTGTAACTGTTCCCGTTAACGGATCTTTGGCTGCGGTTGGTAAGTAAGCCGATTGATGATATCCCCACCATTTTTCCGGAGACATTAATTCAGGCAAACGAGTAACCTCACGTACACCAACAAAATTATCGAAAGAAACATTGAAGCCAGCTTTAGCTCCCGCTCCGTCCTTAGTGGATATAATCACTACTCCGTTTGAACCTCTTGAACCATAAATCGCAGTAGATGATGCATCCTTCAAGATATCCATTCGCTCAATATCCTGAGGATTCAAAAAATCAATGCTATTTGTAGGCACTCCATCTACAACATATAAAGGAGAAACATTCCCGCTAATAGAATTTTTACCTCGAATGGTAATATCAAAACCATCTCCAATTCTACCGGTAGAATTGCTAATCTGTACTCCGGGAACATTACCCTGTAAGGCCTCTAGAGGATTGGTCATATTCCTTTCAGCTAAGTCTTCACCTCCTACTGTTCCTACAGATCCTGTTAAATCTGTCTTTTTCACCTTTCCGTAACCAACAACTACAACATCACTTAATGCCTGAACATCGTCCTGCATTTGAATATCTATAGTTGATCTGCCATCCACTTCAATCGTTTTCGTTGTAAAGCCTATATAACTTACAGTTAGTGTCGCATCTGATGGAGCTTCAATTGTAAAATTTCCATCAAAATCTGATACCGTAGCGTAATTTGTTCCTTCCACAAAAATATTCACTCCCGAAAGAGGAATACCATCTGCTTCAGAGCTTACGGTACCGGATATTGTTTTTAAATCCTGCGCATAAATTTCATTGGAAATTCCAATGGACAGGATTAAAAAAAACATCGTTAGATAATTTCTAAAGTTCGTTTTCATTATTCATACAAGTATTTAGAATTAGTATTCGATTAGTTACATATTTCAAGTCTGATTCCTATTTCATTTTTGAACCGTTTATAGTTACATTTTCGTAATTAACAGGATCAGCATCGGTGATTTTTGTAGCAGTTTCTGCTCCTTTAATGGTTATATTCTTAAGATTAATGTTCGAAATTTTCGAGCCCTCACGTCCAATAATTAAGATTCCATATTTTCCTGCATTCTCTACATTAATGTCTTCTAGATAGATATTAGAAATATTTGGAAAGAACTCGCCCTCTTGGTTATCATAAATTCCGTAATGAAGATTTACTTTAAGCATAGCTTCTTTCACCTGTCCTACTTCAATATTTTTAACATAAACTCCATCCACAAAACCACCTCTTAGAGTGTTTGTTTTTATACGAATCGCACGATCTAAGTTGGGACTATCCATGATACAATTTCTTACATAAACGTTACGAACACCGGCAGAAATTTCACTTCCCATAACAACACCTCCGTGACCATCCTTCATATTACAATCTTCAACAACGATATTTTCACTAGGAATAGCGACACGCCTTCCATCATTATTTCGGCCAGATTTAATAGCTATACAATCATCCCCTGTGTTAAATAAACAATTTTTAATATGTACATTTTTTGCGTATTCTGGATCACATCCATCGTTATTAGGGCCATGACTATTAACGGTTACACCATCTACAGTTACGTTATTTGATTTGATAGGATGAATTACCCAAAAAGGGGCGTTAGTAAAAGTTACATCCTTAACTAGAACGTTTTCGCAACCAAAAGGCTGAAAAAATGTTGGACGCAATTGGTGTCCCTCTCCAAAATTTCGTTCTGAAACTGGCGTATTTTTTTCATTCATTTTTCTTAGTGCGGGTAAATTGTGATCTTGCTTTTGATGCGCCTCACCTTCCTTATGTCCATAACGCTCTGCACCAGACCATGGCCACCAGTTATCATTGTCGGCCTGGCCATCAAATGTTCCTTTACCAGTAACAGCAATATTTTCCTGTTCGTAAGCATAGATTAAAGGCGAATAATTCATTAATTCTACACCTTCATAAGAGGTATGAACTGCCGGCAGATAATCTTTTGCATCTTTACTGAATAAAACCTCTGAGCCTTCGTTTAAATGTAAATTCACATTACTTTTTAGATGAATAGGACCTGTAAGAAATTTTCCTTCAGGAACTATAACTTTACCTCCCCCTGCTTCATTACAAGCTGCAATCGCCTTTTTAAATGCTTCAGAATTATTAGTTGTACCATCTGCAACCGCTCCGTATTCTGTAATATCAAACAATTGATCTTTGAACTGAGGCACTGTAATATCTGCGATAATTTTATCTGCTTTCTTCCAAATATCAGTTTCTGATATTTCGTTTTCCATATTGTCCTTCTTATTCTTTTCAGAATGAGTTTTACAGGCCATAAAAGCCGTAATAATCGTAAAAACTAAGAGCAGTTTTTTCATATAATTATCTTTAACACGTTTTGTAATCGATTGCACTAAAATATAAAACCTTTATCAATTAACATAATTTATAGTCTTAAAACTAAGAAAAACTAAAAATCCTAGCTAACGAAATGTAGTATTGGTATTATTAAAGCTTATTAATTGCGAAGTTGAATTAGAAATCAATAATATTAGAAACCGAATATCTGGAGGTCTCTTCTTTGGATAATTTTTTCGCCCATTTCACTCGGTCGCCATCGGCTCCAGGGCCCTGAGAGTTTGAATAACAGTATTTCACCTAAATGCAATTTTATTATAATTCAAATAAATTCAGAACTTACATTTTGTAATCGATTGCACTAAATTATGTATTTATTATCAATAACCAAATAAAAACTTAAAAAATATGATAAAATATAAAAAATGTTTTTCCCTATTATCATTTAACTAAGCCTAATGGCTTTATATTACTAATATCGGAATCATTCTGTTTTAATTGTTATTCCTATATTGTGCCACGTAAAGCAAGAACTGTAACCTTTAAAAGTGAATCCCTGAATGGCAGAGAAAGTTACTATTTATGACATTTCCAAAAAGCTAAAAATTAGTGCAGCAACTGTTTCTAGAGCGTTGAATGACAATCCTAAAATTAGTCAGAAAACTCGGGAATTGGTTATGGAAACGGCAGCAGCGATGAATTATAAGCAAAATCGACTTGCCCAAGCATTAAAAAGCGGCCGTACAAATAATGTAGGGGTTATCGTTCCGTATATAAATCGCAGTTTTTTCTCTAGTGTGATACGTGGTATTGAAGAAGAATTATCACCACACGGTTATCATGTAATTATCTGTCAAACGCATGAAGATGTTCGTAATGAGGTTAAACAAATTGACACATTACTAAACACTCAGGTAGATGGTATTTTTATGTCTGTTGCAAAAACCACACAGGATACGTCGCACATAAAAAAAACAATTGCAGAAAATACTCCGCTAATTTTCTTTGACCGTAAAAAGGATGTAGAAGGTTTAAGCTCGGTAGTAATAGACGATTTCAAAGGAGGTTATTTAGCTACCGAACATCTTATAAACCAAGGTTGTAAAAAAATAGCTCACTTTTCTGGAGATTTAAATTTAGAAATTTATAAGAATAGACACGAAGGTTATATAAAAGCCCTCAGGGATCACAAGATTACACCTTTAAAAAGATTTAGTGTTCAGGTAAATAGTAAACTGGAATCTGGTGCGTCAGCAATTAAAGATTTATGGGAGTTTGATGAAAAGCCCGATGCAATATTTTCTTCTAGTGATTATGCGGCTTTAGGTGCAATCCAAGAATTAAAAGCAAATGGAATTAAAATACCTGAAGAAGTATGTGTGGTTGGTTTCAGTAACGAGCCATTTACAAAATACATGGAATTACCGATTACCTCTGTCGATCAAACGCCACTTGAAATGGGTAAGATTGCAGCTCAGGTTTTCTTAGAACAAACGAAAGAGAGCCAGACACTTACTACAGAAAAGAAAGTTGTGCTGGCTCCCGAGCTTTATGTTAGAGATTCTTCTAATAGAAAATTATAAAGAAACTCCACGTTTCCACGGAATAAAGTCATTTTGGTTATTTTGATCTGCTTTTGAGGTAATCTCCCCACTAGCGACATCAATTATATATTCCAAAATTTCTTCTCCCATCTCTTCGATCGTTTTTTCTCCCTTAATCACAGCTCCGCTATCTATATCGATAATATCAGGCATTCGAGCTGCTAAAATTGAGTTTGATGAAAGCTTAATTACAGGCGTTATTGGATTTCCTGTTGGCGTACCCAAACCTGTGGTGAAAACAACCACATTTGCGCCAGAACCTACCATAGCTGTTGTACTTTCAACATCGTTCCCCGGTGTGCACAATAAATTTAATCCTGGTTTAGTCACATATTCTCCGTAATCCAAAATATCCTGAATAGGTGATGTTCCTCCTTTTTTGGCAGCTCCGGCAGATTTCATAGCATCAGTTATCAAACCGTCTTTAATGTTACCGGGAGACGGATTCATATCGAAACCAGATCCAGAAGCTTCAGCCGCATCTTCATAAGCTCGCATTAATTCAAGAAAACGCTTGGCTTTTTCATCATCAACAATTCTATTTACCAATTCCTGTTCAACCCCGCACAATTCAGGAAATTCAGATAAAATAGGTGAACCTCCTAAGGCTGCCAATAAATCTGACGCGTAACCTAATGAAGGATTTGCTGAAATTCCTGAAAATCCATCAGATCCACCACATTCTAAACCTAATTTAAGTTTTGATAACGGTGCTGGTTTTCGTTGAATTTCGTTTGCTTTTTTAATACCCTGAAAAGATTCTTGGATAATTTTATTCAGCATATCATCAATAGTTCCCTCCTGCTGCTGCTCGTAAATTAATACCGGCTTTTTCAAATCTGGATTTATAGCATCCAGTGCATTCTGAAAAATATCTATTTGTAAATTCTGGCATCCTAAACTTAGCACAGTTGCTCCCGCAACATTTGGATTATTTACGTATCCCGCTAAAAGTTTAGATAAAGAAACAGCATCTTGGCGTATACCACCGCAACCTCCTTGATGGGTTATAAAACGAACATTTACATTACTAAAAACCTCTTCTTCCTTTTCAGTTTCTTCTTCATTAAAATCTATATCGTTACCACTAATTAGATTTCTCAATAATTTTCGCTGCTTGGTAGACTTATGAAGTGATAATTCTTTTTCAAAAACATCTTTCAATAATTCCACATTTCGATTTTCGCAAAAAACTAAAGGAAAAAATAACCACGTATTCGCTGTGCCTACCTGACCATCTTCACGATGATAGCCCATAAAGGTTTTGTCCTTCCATTTAGAAATGTCTGGCTTTTTGTAGCTTGGACTTTCGGTTTTGCCGGTAGTTGTACTCGCTTGATGCTTTACATTATCTACTGTAAGTACGTCCCCTCTCTTAATGCTGCTAGTCGCTTTTCCTACCAACACGCCATACATAAAAATTTTACTTTCAGGTTCTAGATCAACCATCGTAATTTTATGCTTCGCTTTAACATCAGAAAGTATGATTACATCTTCGCCCTCAAAATTTATCTTATCACCCTGCCAAAGATCTATCAAGGCAATAGCTACATTATCGTCTGGATGTACTTTAATTAATTTATTCTTCATTTCTCCTAAGTTTTAAGCTGAATAAGTACTAGATTGTAGCTTTTTCAGTAAAATTTTTATATCCTTCCTCTATACCTTTAGTTTCAATCAATTCTAAAGCTAAGGCAATGTTGTCTTGTAAACCTGGAACTTTTGTTAGATCGCTGTCCCAAAATTTTTCGTTTTTCAATATTTCTCCGCTAATTTCCTGATAACTGTGCATTTCCCAAACTCTTTTGAGTTCAGCAACAACCGCATCATCATCATTAATCGGCAAAGTATGATTATTCCATTCGCCTCTATAAAATCTTATTAAACAAGCGAATGCAAAAGTAAGATGCAAAGGTAATCGATTGCAATCTTTCTGAAAAGCTAATAAACTAGGTAAGACTCTAACTTTAAATTTTGAAATTGAATTTAAAGCGATACTTGCTAATTGGTGCTTAATAAAAGGATTTCTAAAACGGTCTAAAACTTCTTCAGCAAAAGCTTTCAGCTCCTCTTCAGATAATGATAGTGTTGGGATTATTTCTTTAAAAATTGCTTCTTTTACAAAGGCTCCCGTAAAGTCATGATCTACAGTTTCTTTAACGGTTTCATTTCCGAAGAGAATAGAAAAAGGAACCATAGTGGTGTGCGCGCCGTTTAAAATTCGAACTTTTCTGGTTCGATAGGGCTGCATATCTTTTACTACGATAATATTTTCTTCAATTTTATCAAATGGAATCTTTGCTTTTAAAGTTTCTCCTCCTTCGATTACCCAAAGTAAAAATACTTCTGCGGAAACAATCAATTTATCTTCAAACTGAAGTTCACTTTGATATGCATCAATATCAGCTTTAGGATACCCAGGAACAATTCGATCTACTAAGGTGTTGTGAAAACTATTACTGTTATTGATCCAAGCTACGAAATCGGCTTCTAATTTCCATAATTCTGCATATTGAAGTATAATTTTCTTTAAGGTATCGGCATTATAATTAATCAACTCGCAAGGAATAATCGTTAATCCTTTAGCTGAATCTCCGTTAAAATGTTTAAATCTTCTATATAAAAGTGCTGTCAATTTAGCAGGAAAACTTTTGTGCGGTGTTCCTTCTAATGTATCGCTTTCATCGTAAGCAATACCTGCTTCTGTAGTATTAGAAATCACGAATTCTAAAGCTTCTTCTTCAGCTAATTTTAAGTAATCTTCGTAATTTTTATAAGGATTTATTCCTTTTTGAATACAGGAAATTGTTCGTTGCTCCTGAATTTCCTTGCCCTGCTTCACTCCTTTCATAAACAGGTTATATAACCCATCCTGCTCATTCAGCATTTCTACAAGTCCGCCGGCTAAAGGTTGAATTACAGCAACCCCAGCATTAAAATCGGCTTCTTTATTTAATTTATCAATCACAAAATCTACAAAGGCTCTCAAAAAGTTTCCTTCGCCAAACTGCACTACCTTTATTGGTAGCGTCGATGTAAGATTTGCGTTTTTTCGGTTCAATTTTTCCATGTTAAAATCTTATTTTATTCAAATAATTTTGGCAGCCAAAGGCTAATTTCTGGGATATAAGTCACTAATAATAAAACAATAAACATAACCACGTACAATGGTAACAAGGGTTTCATTACTTTTTGGATGGTCGTCTTCGCTACTCCTACCCCAATAAAGAGTACGGCTCCTACTGGCGGTGTACATAATCCAACACATAAATTCATTACCATAATCATCCCGAAATGCACAGGATCTACACCTAAATTCTGCATAACAGGAAGTAAAATTGGTGTAAAAATTAATACGGCTGGCGTCATATCCATAAACGTTCCTACAAAAAGTAAGAGCAAATTGATTATAATAAGAATAACATATTTATTCTCGCTTAAGCCTAATAGTAGATCGCTAACGGTCTGCGGAATGTTTTCAAAAGACATTACCCAGCTCATACTCATAGAGGTTGCTATAAGTAATAATACAATTGAAGTGGTTCCTACTGAACTTAGGAAAATATTATATAGTTTTTTGAGGTTTATTTCACGGTAGATTGTCGCTAGAATCAAAGTATAAAGCACAGCAATTCCTGAAGCTTCTGTAGCTGTAAAGATTCCGGAAACAATTCCTCCAATAACTACTACCAATAATAACAAACTTGGTAAAGCATCAAGAAAACTAACTGTAATTAGCTTAAAGCTAGATTTGGTTCCCGGAGGATATTTCTTCTTTTTTATCCATACTGAAGCAACTAGCATTAACGCCAATCCCATTAAAATACCCGGAATATATCCCGCTAAAAATAAACTCGCAATAGAAACGCCACCACTAGCTAACGAATACACAATTAGCACGTTTGAAGGTGGAATAATCAATCCCGTTGTCGATGCAGTTACATTTATCGCAGCTCCAAATTCTTTAGAATAGTTCTCTTTCTCCATTGGCGGTCCTAAGATCCCTCCAATAGCAGAAGCGGCCGCAACTGCAGATCCAGAAATAGCTCCAAATAACATGGCAGCAATCACATTTACATAGATTAAACCACCGGGCAAGGAGCCAATCAAAGCTTTCGCAAATTTAATTAAGCGATTCGCGATTCCCCCCTGATTCATTATTTGTCCCGCCAGAATAAAAAACGGAATCGCCAATAGCGAAAAGCTATCTAGGCCTGTGGCCATGCGTTGGGATACTGTAGTAAATGAAGCGATTGGATCGATAGAAAATAAAATCGTAACCAAACATGAAATTCCAATAGACCATGCTACAGGCACTCCTATACTTAATAAGATCACGAAAGAAATGACCAAAATGAGTATTTCTGTAATCATAATAAGTATTTTTTAGGATTAAAAATTTCGTTCAACTTATAAATTATAATCAGCGCACCGCTTAGTGGTATTACTGTATATACTACAGATAATGGCAGATGTAATGCTGCTGAATCCTGCCCTAGTTCTATATTCATTAATACTAAATTTCCTCCTCCGATGATCAATACCGTCACACAGAAAAGAATGATCAGGATATTTATAAAAATCATTAATTTAATTCTGTTGTCTGGGTTTAATTTAGGTGGTAAAATATTGATTGCTAAATGCTCCTGTTGTCCAGAGGCATAAGCCGCTCCTAATAAACCAATCCAAATCAATAAATACCGGGCAATTTCCTCGGTTACTGAACTTGGGTTTTGTAAAACGTACCTTGAAAAAACCTGCCATAAAACGGCAATTACTATCAAAGTCATTAAAAACACCAAAAACCCTCCCAGTAGTTTGTCTAATACTTTTTTCATAATTCTATTGTACAGCTTGTATTGCTTCTATTGTTTTTTCCATTACCGGGTCCTCTTTAAATTTTTCGTACATAGGCTCTACCTTTTCACGAAATATTTCTTTATCTGGATAGGTAACTTTTACTCCCGCTTTTTTAATTTCTTCTAAAGCATGCTGTTCGGCTTCGTGCCAGATTTTTTTCTCATATTCGGCAGATTCCATAGCGGCTTCTTTCAACCACTTTTGTTCCTGCTCATTCAATTTATCCCAGATAATAGTACTCACTATTAATTCGTCTGGCAATGCTGTATGCTCATCGACCATAAAATATTTACATACTTCGTAATGGTAAGAAAGATAGAAACTAGGTAAATTATTTTCCGCGCCATCTACGATACCTTGTTGTAGTGCCGTGTAAAGTTCTCCCCAACTAATTGGTGTTGGAGAACCACCAAGATTTTTTACCATATTGATCGCGGTT
The DNA here is from genome assembly GCF_030409505.1 of Zunongwangia endophytica. NCBI lineage: Bacteria > Pseudomonadati > Bacteroidota > Flavobacteriia > Flavobacteriales > Flavobacteriaceae > Zunongwangia > Zunongwangia endophytica. The sequence goes on from NZ_JAUFPZ010000002.1 coordinate 1,927,599, forward strand.
TGACTTTCCATCACCCTCACTTTTAGTCCTTTTAAATCTTGAGGTGTATTTAAAGGTTTAGTGCTATAAAAACTTCTACTTCCGGCATCGTAAAACGTAAGACCTCTCAAACGATTTCGTTCACTAGCTAGCAAAAGATCTTGTCCTATTTTACCTTCTAAGACATTGAAACGATGATCGCGATCTCTAAATAAAAATGGTAAGCCGAAAACTTTCAGCTCTGGTGCAAAGTTCTCGAGAACTCCGGTAGAAACCTTTGTCATTCCTAAACTCCCTATCTGCAACAACTCAAGACATTCCCTTTCAGACCCTAATTGCTGATTGGGATAAATATCAATAGTCATCGATCCTCCAGATTTTTCCTCCAACCGATCGGCCATAAACTTCATAGCCTTATGCACTGGATGAGAAGTATCAAGCCCGTGTCCCAGGCGTATTACTTTTGTCTGATCTTCCGAATGGCAGCCTGCTAATAGCAACAGACTGCATAACGAAAAATAAAACAAGTATTTTTTTCCTATTATCTTCATTATCTTAATGATTCAACAATATTTATGGCTTCTTCAACTTTTGCCTGAACTTTTTGTAGATCAAATTTTCCATCTTCATTTTTAATGAAAAGTTTAGATCCGATCCCTACACAGTGAACACCGGCAGAAAACCATTCTTGTAGGTTCTCTTTAGTGGGCGAGACACCACCTGTAGGCATAATACTTGCCCAGGGTAAAGGCCCTTTAACCGCTTTCACAAATGAAGGCCCACCAACCTGAGAGCCCGGGAAGATCTTTACAACCTCTGCTCCCAATTCTTCAGCATAATTTATCTCTGTTACTGAACCGCATCCTGGCATCCAAGCCACTTTCCTACGATTACAGGTTTTAGCCATTTCAGCATTAACCAAAGGAGAAACAATAAAGTTTGTACCCAACTGAAGATAAAGTGCACTCGTACCAGCATCGATTACCGAACCTACACCAAGCATCATACCTGGCAATTCTTTCACAGCATACTTTACTAATTCACCAAAAACCTCATGAGCGAAATCACCGCGATTGGTAAATTCGAAGACACGAGCTCCGCCATCATAACAGGCTTTTAAAATTTCTTTACAAGTTTGTGTATCAGAATGGTAAAAAACCGGAACTATTCCTGTCTCTTTCATCTGTTGCACTACCGCTATTCTTGAATATGTTGCCATTTAATAATGGTTATAAGTTAAATTATTTCCTATTTGTAGATTTTCAGTTCTAATTTAATACAGAATTTATTCAAGTTATTATCAGCATGAAATTCTAAAATAAATTGAAGAAAATCTTGTGTCTTTTATCAAAAAACTACCTTTTAATTCTTCCACCCGTACTTCCGTCAATCACTTCTAATACTTCTTCAGGGCTTACTAAATTAGCATCTCCTAAAATAGTATGTTTTAATGCACAAGCTGCATTTGCAAAGTTTAACGCCTGCTGATCTTCAAAATGAATCAAACCATAAATTAGTCCGGCTGCATAAGCATCTCCGGTTCCTATACGATCAATAACATCTGTAATTTCTAATTCTTTCGTTTCGATATATTCGTCACCTATCCAGGCTCTACCATAAACTTTTTGCCAACTAGCGCTTACACCGGTTCTTACCTTATCGAAAACTTTTTCTATAGAAGGACATTCTTTGATTAAAGCTTTACTCGCCTCGATAAATCCATCTTTAGAGAAATCGAAATCAGTTTTAAGAATTTCATTTATTTCGTTTACTCCACCAATAAATATAGTAGATAAGTTTACCAGCTCTTTAAGCACTTCGAAACCATCTTTGCCATATTTCCAAAGGTTACTACGGTAAGCAGGATCTGCAGTAATAGTTAATCCCTTAGCTCTCGCTTTTTCGAGTCCGATTTTTAAAGTTTTATAAGCCCCCTCTGAAATTGCCGGAGAAATACCCGTCCAGTGTAAAAGACCGGCATCATCTAAAATGTTATCCCAATTTACAGAATCTGGTGTTATATTAGCGAAGCTTCCATGTAAACGATTGTATGCGATTTTACTAGCACGCATTCCAGAACCCACCTCTAAAAAATAAAGGCCTAACGGGTAATCTACTTTATTTACCGCAGAAACATCAATTCCGAATTTTCGCATAGCGGTGATCGCTGCATCCCCCACTAAATCGTTTGAAACATTAGTTACTTGTTGCGTTTTTTCTCCAAAATAAGAGAGTGAAGCCGCGACATTCATTTCAGTTCCTCCAAAATAAAAATCCATGGAAGAAGCCTGCGGAAGCTTTCTGTTTTCCGCAGGCGATAATCGCATTAAAACTTCCCCGAAGGAAACGATCTTTTTATGTTGATTTGATTTCTTCATCTAAAAATTGAAATAATCATTGGCATTTCCGTAGCAAATATTAGAAATAGTTTTTCCAACTAATTCCATGTCTTCCGGTAGTTCTCCCGAAGCTATTTCTTTTCCGAAGAGATTACATAACACTCTTCTAAAATATTCGTGTCTTGGGAAAGAAAGAAAACTTCTAGAGTCGGTTAACATTCCAATAAAACAGCTAATTAATCCCATATTAGAAAGTGCATTCATCTGTCTTTCCATACCATCTTTCTGGTCTAAAAACCACCAACCAGAACCTAACTGTACTTTTCCTTTTACACTACCGTCATTAAAATTACCAATCATTGTGGCAAAAATCTCGTTATCGGAAGGATTAAGATTGTATAAAATGGTTTTGGTTAATTTATCTTTTCCGTCGAGCGTGTCTAAAAATTTAGAAAGCTTTTCAGCCTGATTATAATCCCCAATAGAATCCCAACCTGTATCTGGCCCTAATTGCGCCAACATACGTTTGTTGTTATTACGAAGCGCTCCTAAATGGAATTGCTGTACCCATCCATATTGATGATAAGTCTCACCTAAAAATAAAAGTATGGCAGTTTTAAATTTCTCTATATCACCAAATGAGATTTCTTTTCCTGCAAGTTTACTTTTAAATACAGCGTTTACTTCAGCTTCTGTGAATTCCTCATAGCTCATAGAATTTAACCCATGATCACATAATTTGCATCCATTTTCATCGAAATATTGAATACGCTTTAAAAGTGCATCTTTTAGATCCTGAAAACTCTGAATATCTATCTCGGCAACTTTACCTAATTCTTTCAAGTAATCGGTATAACCATCTGCATCAATTAAAATTGATTTGTCTGGACGAAAAGCTGTACTAACTTTTACCCCGATATTTTGTTCTTTAATGGTTTGATGATGTTTTAAGTTGTCTGTTGGATCTTCTGTAGTACATAAAGTTTCTACATTCATCTTATTCAACAAACCTCTACAAGAATTTTCTTTCTGTTGAAGTTGCGCATTTACATTTTCATAAATTGAAGAAGCATTTTTTTCATTTAGCAACTCCTCAATCCCGAAATAACGTTTTAACTCTAAATGCGTCCAGTGATATAACGGGTTTCTAAGTGTATGCGGAACTGTTTTCCCCCACGCCTCAAACTTTTCTTTATCACTTGCATCGCCGGTAATAAACTTTTCGTTTATCCCTAAAGTTCGCATCGCACGCCACTTATAGTGATCCCCTGCCAACCACACTTTAGAAATATTTTCGAATTGTGTATCGGCAGCGATCTGCGCTGGAGGTAAATGATTATGGTAATCGATAATTGGTTGATCTTTTGCATAAGAATGATACAGCTCTTCTGCATACTTATTCTCTAAAAGGAAATTATCGGTTATAAATGTTTTTGTACTCATTTTTCTTATTTTCAATATTTTGAGAAAAATTATCTTCCCATCCAGCCGCCATCTACGGTCACGATACTACCACTCATATAATCACTAGCTTCTGAAGCTAAAAATATAGTGGGACCTTTGAAGTCTTTTGGTTCACCCCAACGTCCTGCCGGTATTCTGGCTAATATAGCTTCGCTTCTTTCCTCATTATCTCGCAAAGCCTGAGTGTTATCTGTAGCAATGTAACCAGGAGCAATTGCATTAACCTGAACGCCTTTGCCAGCCCATTCGTTAGAAAAAGCCATCGTCAATTGACCAATTGCACCTTTAGAAGCAGCATAACCAGGAACGGTAATTCCGCCTTGGAAGGTTAACAACGAAGCGGTAAAAATCACTTTACCGTGACCACGCTCAATCATTTCTTTTCCTATTTCCCGAGTTAAAATGAATTGCGCATTTTGGTTTACTTCAATCACTTTATCCCAATATTCGTCTGGATGCTCTGCTGCAGGCTTACGCATTATCGTACCCGCGTTATTGATTAAAATATCTATTTGTGGATTTTCAGATTTTGCTTTCTCAATAAATGCATAAAGTGATTTTCTATCTGAAAAATCACACTGATATCCTGTAAAATCTTTTCCTATTTCTTTGATTCGCTTTTCGATTGCCGAACCTTCTAATTCTAAAGAAGCAGAAACTCCAAGAATATTTGCTCCGGCTTCTGCTAAGGCTTCTGCCATGGCAAAACCTATCCCACGTTTACATCCGGTTACTAAAGCTGTTTTTCCTTCTAAACTAAATAAACTCATAATTGCTTCTTATTTAAGTTCGTCTGGAGTTACTTTATCCATATCTCCGTAATCTAAATTCTCACCTGCCATTCCCCAAATAAACGTATAGTTTGAAGTTCCTGCACCGGCGTGAATAGACCATTCCGGAGAAATAATGGCTTGGTGATTTTTCATAAATACGTGACGAGTTTCATGAGGTTGTCCCATAAAGTGGCTAATGGTTTGCCCTTCTTCTAAATCGAAGTAAAAATAAACTTCCATTCTACGCTCGTGCGTGTGTGGTGGCATTGTGTTCCATACTGAACCTTCTTGAAGTTCTGTCATCCCCATTTGAAGCTGACAAGTTTCTACCACGCTATTGACGATTAATTTATTAATCACACGTTTGTTCGAAGTTTTACTATCTCCCAACTCAACGATCTCTGCCTCTGCTCTAGTTACTTTTTTGGTAGGATTTACTCTATGTGCAGGCGCCGAATTAATATAAAAATAAGGCTGCTCGTCTGTAGCTTCGAAAATTACCTCTTTAGATCCTCTACCTACGTAAATAGCTTCACGATGACCAATTTCATAAACTTCACCATCCACGGTTACTTTACCTTTACCACCTACATTTATAACCCCTAATTCACGACGATCTAGAAAGTTTTCTGCTTTTAACTCGTCGATAGGTTCCAATTTCAAAGCTTTATCAACCGGAAATGCACCCCCTGCTATATAGCGGTCATACATGGTATAGGTTAATTTTATTTCATCTTTTACAAACAGCTCCGGAATAAGAAAATGTTTACGAAGTTCTTCTGTTGTATATCTTTTCACATCTTCGGGATGATGTGCATATCTAAATTCTGATGTTGTCATAATTTTAGTTATTTTCTGATTTTGTATGGTAAAAGAGCAAGTTATTCAAAATTATTGAAAATTGCATCCCGGACTAGCCTGAGAAATATTTGATACTAATTTAGAATTATGCAATCGATTACACAAATTATTCTTCTCTTTTTTTAGTAAAGATTTAATATAATCTTAGTTTAGAAATTATTTATTAAACTCCACTAAACGCATTAAAGCCACCATCGATAGGAATTACTGTTCCAGTGACGAAAGCTGAGGCGTTGCTAGCTAACCATACCGCAGCGCCCTGCAATTCTTCTGGTTCTCCAAAACGTCCCATAGGAGTTTGATTCACAATTCTTTGTCCGCGGCTGGTTAAAGAACCATCTTCGTTTAATAATAGATCTCGGTTTTGTTCCCCTACGAAAAATCCAGGGGCGATAGCATTTACGCGCAAACCTTCGCCATACTTATGATTCATTTCTACGGAAAGCCATTTAGTAAAATTATCTATCGCTGCTTTAGAAGCTGAATAACCCATCACTCGAGTAATTGTTCGCTGCGCTGCCATAGAAGAGATGTTTATGATACTTCCCTTTTTCTGTTTTACCATTTCTTCAGCAAAAACAAGTGTTGGTAATACGGTTCCGTTGAAGTTCAATTGATTTACACCATCTAAGGCTTCCATAGAAAGATCAAAAAATTCCTGATCTGGAGTAATCACCGCGCCTTTTTTATTTCCGCCGGCGCCATTTACCAGGATATCAATACTTCCCCATTCCGAAAGTACTTTTTCCTTTGCGCTTTTTAAACTTGATCTATCCAAAACATCAGCGACCAAGGCTAGAGCTTCTCCTCCATTATTTTTAATTTCTTCAACTCTACTATTAACTGTTTCTTTCGTTCTACCCAAAATGGCCACTTTAGCGCCGTTTTTGGATAAACCATGAGCGATTGCTCCGCCTAAAACTCCGTTTCCTCCAGTAACAATAGCTACTTTTCCGTTTAATTCAAACATATAATTATTTCAATGCGTTTATAATTCCGAATTCTAATCCTCGTAATTCTGCTAAACCACGCAACCTTCCTATTGCAGAATATCCAGGATAATAAGGTTTCCCTTGGTCGTCCATCATTTCGTGACCGTGATCTGGTCGCATCGGTAAAAGTCTATTTTTGCCTTTAGAGCATTCATAAAAATTCTTTACCAAATCGAACATTTTAGCGCTTCCTTCTAAATGATTGGCTTCATAAAAATGATAAGGTTTTACACGATTTACTGAGCGTAGATGCACAAAATGAATTCTATCATACCAAGTTTTTATAATCTCGGGAAGATTATTTTCTTCCGAAGCGCCTAAACTTCCACTACAAAATGTTAGTCCGTTATGCTTTGATGGGACTTTTTCAAAAATAAATTTCAAGTCTTCAGCATTGCTCACAATTCTGGGAAGTCCAAAAACCGGCCACGGCGGATCATCCGGATGTACCGCTAAAACTACATTATACTTTTCAGCAACCGGAATTACCGCCTCTAGAAAATAAATCATATTATCCTGAAGTTGTTCTCTGGAGATATTATCGTATTGCGCCAATCCATTTTTCAACTTTTCAATAGTAAATCCGTCTTTATCGCCAGGAAGCGCCATTAAAAGACTTTGCTTTAAAACTTTAATTTCTTCGTCGGAAAGACTATCGTATTTCTCACGCGCTTTTTGCAAAATATCATCAGAATACGATTTTTCAGCATCTTTGCGTTGCAACATATAAACATCGAAAATCACTACATCGATCATTTCGTGTAATAAAGCCGTGCTTCCGTCTTCTAATTCAAACCGAACGTTTGTTCTTAGCCAGTCCAAAATAGGCATAAAATTGTAACAAATTGTTTTAACGCCACAAGCCGCTAAATTTTTGATACTTTCTTTATAATTTTCGATTAACTGATCTCTTTCTGGTCGTCCTTGTTTTATAAACTCATGCACTGGTAAGCTTTCTACAACATTCCAATGTAATTTAAAAGAATGTAATCGATTGCTCTCTTCTAGCAAATTAATTCGTTCCTGAATAGCCTCCTGTGACCAAATATCGCCAACAGGAATTTGATGCAATGCCGTAACCACACCATGCGCACCAGCTTGTTTTATAGAATTTAGCGATACCGGATCATCGGGACCATACCATCGCCAGCTTTGTTCGAAAATCATTGTTTTTATTTAGTTTTTTAGTTTTGTTTCCTTTAATAAACCGTAAGGTAAAGATTTATCGGTTGTTTTTAAATATATAAAATCTAAGGCAACTCCCGGATCGATCATATAAATATTTAAAGTATGTTTTCCCGGCTTTGTAAGATTTACAGGCAATTTCGCTTCAGCTTTATTACTAAGTACATTTTCTTTCCAAGTTGCACTTCTACCTTGCGTTTCAAAATTCAGAATCTTAATCGGTTCGTTATCCCATTTAACACCTATTCTCACACCATGTTTATTAGTAATTGGATGCGTTGGAAGTGCATTCAAAATTAAGACTGCTGATTCGGCAGTACTCTCGGTCGAAATCTCGTAAGTCAGTTTAGGATGTTTCATCTGAAAATCTATAGTATCCAATGGTTTTTCATTTAAAGGCATTGCTTGCATAACCGCCCCAGAATAACCTAAATCAGCTATCTTTTGCCATTTATAATTTCTGAAAGCTGATTGTTCCTGAAAGTTTTCAGCATACACAACGGCTAATCCGTTTTTTTCGAAAACGCCAGATTCTTGATGCTCATATTCTTTAATTTGAAGATCTATTTGATGAAAATCTCTACCTAATTGAAGTATAAAATGATCATCGTTATTTCTAGATTTTGTGTATTGATCCCAGTTTATTTGAAAATAAATTCGGTTTTGAAGTGCATTGAAATCTGAATTTAATTCGCCACTTCTATTCGAAACCATTATCCATTCCGGTAGATCATTCAAACTCCATTTTACAATTCCTATTTTGGTAAGAAATATATCCAGAAAATAGGTATCGTTAGCGCCTTTGTAAAAAGTAGGTAACTTATTCGTTCTGTCGTGCTCACCTTCAATATAAAAATCAACTGTTTTTTCAGTATTCTTAATTTTATAATTGAATTCTGGTTTCTCGAAAACCGGTAAATTTCTAGGTTTCATAGACATGATTCCTTTCCATTTTCCATCTGAAATAGTATTATATCTCGCTGTTATCTTCTGAATACTATCGTAAGAATCCAATGATTTTTGCTGATAGCTTTTTGCTGAAATTCGACCTTGTTTTGCATATTTTTCAGCTAAATCACGATTCAACTGTTTCTGATTCATAAACATTGCGCCCTTAATTGGATAATGTACTAATTGAAAATAGCCGTTTTTCAACGAATCTGGACTATTTTTAAAAACACGATCTGATTGCCTTCCTAAATTTTGATATGTTTCTAATCGATGCTGAATCTCATCGCCGTAATCAAATGCTGAATATGAAGTAGACTTAACTTCCGTATTAGGTTCGGTTTGGCTCCATCCCATAAATTCCGGTTTCCGTTCCCATGCAAAGTCGTAATATTCTTTTCTTAATGCTGAAATTTGAGTTCCTAGTTCTTTTCCGAAGATAGTTGTATAGAATTCATTTCTATGATTTTCAAGTTCCGAAGCAGATTCAAATTGACTCATATCGTAAGCCATATCCAGAAAAAGTTGCATGTTATATTCCGCAGGTTTCAAATATCCAACATTCAGAATCCAAATTTTACGAGCATTCATTTCATAGGCTTTATGCATTTCTTCCCAAATTAAAGCGGGATTGGTCGTACTAAGCCATAAATAATTATGTGGTCGTCCCCAATACGAAGCATGGTAATACACGCCAGAACCGCCAATACGCTCCTGTTCTTGTTGATTTCCTAATCGCCTTATATAACCATAATTATCATCTGTCCAAACCAATGTAACGTCGTCTGGTAAATCCATTCCATGGTCATAAACATCCAAAACCTCTTTATAAATCGTGAAAGCTTGCGGAATTTCAGCAGCATTTTTATCTCGATGTTTTTCTAGCATCGATCGCTGATTTTGTATTACCGATTCTAATACAGTAGCGGCTTCTTCGATACTGTTTACGCCTTCCATCCCGCTATCGTGAATACCACGCATTCCAACCGTAAAAATGGCATCCAAATCTTTAGATTCTTCGATTCTACTTTCCCAATATTCGTTGATTTTAGCCTTATTATTTTTATAATCAAAATGACCAAAATCATCTTTCCACTCATCTACATTATTTCGCAACATGGGCTCTGCGTGCGAACTTCCTAAAACGATATGATATTTTTCTGCTATTTGTTTATTTCCAGGATAATGAAAAAATGCCTTGGTACTGGGATGCATAGCCGGCCAAATAGCATTTGCCTTTAGCCTTAATAATAATTCGAAGATCTTAGCATAGGTTTTAGGGCCAATATCACCGGTTTCGGTTTCAAAATTTTTAGCGGCCCAAGGCTGCAATCCCCAATCTTCATCGTTTAAAAATATCCCGCGAAATTCTACCGAAGGTGCTTTAGAAAAATAATCCTTTTCGGTAAACTTCAATTTACCAGACTTTTTTACCGGAACATCTGCCCACCAGTACCACGGAGATACCCCATTTTTTTCAGCAAGATCGAAAACCCCATAAGCGGTTCCGCGAGGATCGGTTCCGGCGATAATAAAATGTTTCTTGTCTTTTGACCAACCTTGATAATAGCTTTCTTTCTGTTTTTTGAAAGTCTTCGGAACTGTAACTGCAAGTTGTTTCTGAATAAATTCAGCATTAATATTTCCAATTAAAATACTGCTTTTTTGAAGTGTTTCTTCAGAAGTGGAAATTGCAGGTTTATCTCCCGTAATTTTAAATAGATCTTCAGAAAGTAAATGAGCTGAAATAGAATCTAAACTGTTGCCGGTTTTTTCGTAGTAAATCGTACTTATAGAAAATCCTTCATTTTTAATTTCTTGCTTTTGGAAGCCAAAGCAATGAATAGTAATAAAGAAAAGGCAACATAAAATATATCTCAATTGGAGCATTAAAACGTTTTAAGCATAAATATAGTAAACTGCTGAAATCGCTCGTCCTGTTCTATCATGAATTTTAATAAATGTGCGTGGTTAAATATCTCACAAATAAATATTTCCAATTCTTTTCAGTAGTAAATTTAGATCACTAATACAGACCATGAAGATGAAAAATGATTCCACTACTTATCCTATAGCGCCATCAAGTGGCATGGGCGCAATTATAGAAGAAAACTTTACCACATTTAGAGTTTGGGCTCCCCATGCAAATCGTATTGCAGTTACAGGAGATTTTAATGAATGGAATCCGGATGATTTGGAGCTGGAAGCTGAAGAAAATGGCTATTGGGCCGGCACTACAGATAAAGCTAAAAAAGGGGATCAATACAAATTTCTCATCCACAACGGAGATCAATCTTTTTACAGAAATGATCCATACGCTTTTGAAGTTACCAATAGTGACGGAAATTCTATCGTTAGGGATTTAAATTTTGACTGGGAAAATGATGAATTTCAATTACCTTCCTGGAACTCTCTCGTGATCTACGAATTACACGTAGGAACTTTCAACCGCAAAAATCCAGATCAAGTAGGAACGTTTGATGATGTTATAGAAAAACTAGACTATTTAAAAGGTCTTGGAATTAACTGTATTGAATTATTACCTGTGGCCGAGTTTGCCGGCGGAATTTCCTGGGGTTATAATCCTGCACATCCCTTTGCTATAGAACAGGATTATGGCGGGCCTGAAGGCCTTTTTCGATTAGTAAAAGCTGCGCATCAACGCGGAATTGGAGTTATTATGGATGTTGTTTACAACCATCTAGGCCCATCTGATGTTGATCTTTGGCAGTTCGATGGCTGGCATGAGAATGATAAAGGCGGAATTTACTTCTATAACGATCACCGCAGTGCTACGCCTTGGGGTGATACGCGCCCGGATTACGGCCGCGCTGAAGTGCGACAATACTTTAGAGATAACGCTCTAATGTGGATTGAAAAATACCATTGTGATGGACTACGCATGGACGCGACTTCGTACATACGCTACGAAGGTGGTGGTTTAGGGTTTGATACTGAAATCTTAGAAGGAATTACCATGATGCGTGATATTAATGCTGAAATTAGATCTAAATATCCTAATACAATTACGGTAGCTGAAGACCTAAAGGCAGATAATATTGTTACTGCAGATGTTGGGAACGGTGGTTTAGGTTACGGAACACAATGGGACATGAAGTTTGTGCATCCAGTTCGTGAAGTCTTAACTACAATGCAGGACGACGACCGTGATTTACAAAAAATCGTTGATGCGATAACATACAAATATAATAATGATGCTTTTAACCGTGTGATATATACCGAATCTCACGACGAAGTTGCTAACGGCAAAGCTCGTGTACCAGAAGAAATACAGCCAGGAGATGCAGAAAGCGTTTTTGCAAAAAAACGTGCAATTTTAGGTATGGCACTGGTAATGACTTCGCCAGGAATACCTATGATTTTCCAGGGACAGGAATTTTTGGAAGACGGGTATTTTCAGGATAGCGTGCAGTTGAATTGGGACAAATTGGAGCGAATGGAAGGTATCGATCATTTAAGCACTGATCTTATTAAACTTAGAACAGGAATAAACCCTGGCGCAGATGGTTTAAGAGGTCAGCATACAGAAATTGTTCATTGCAATAGCGAAACTAAAATATTGGCTTTTAAGCGAATCACCGATAAGAATCCTGTACTTGTGGTACTCAATTTTTGCAATAAAGATTATCAGGATTACGGAATTGGAATACTGGAGCAAATGGATTGGAAAATAAAATTCAACAGCACCTGGAAAGGTTATGATGAAGAGTTTTCAGACCTACAGGTTCAGGATGTTCATAAACTTCATGAAGCGACCGATCAAAAGGAATGGACCGGTAAAATTAATATTCCGGCTTATGCAGCCCTAATTTACACCCTTAACTAATATTTTATTGAATATCCGCAATAATCCATAATGAGATGTGCTCACACTGAAATTGATTCAGAATCTTATCACTATAATTTTTTTCACAATACAATATGAGATTCCAGATCAATTCCGGAATGACGAAACTACGAATTATTATAAATTACGGATAAAATAACATTTGTAGAGTCTGAAGATTAATTTCTTCAGACTTTACAGTTTTTAGCCCTCTTCTACACTATGAACACATAGGAAGTATTTAGATTTTCTGATGAAATTTATATCCTAGTTTTTATATTTATAGCATACAATTTTGAAGAACATCTATACCATCAATATTTAAAGTGATAACAATTGAATAACGAAAGATATACAAGGCAAACGCGGCTTCAGGGATTTGGAGAAGCAGGACAGCAAAAACTTGCAAATGCCAGTGTTTTAGTTGTGGGTGCAGGTGGTCTTGGTGTTCCTGTTTTGCAATATTTATGCGGAATGGGTGTGGGGAAAATTGGTATTGTAGATAACGACCTTATTGATATTAGCAATTTGCAGCGCCAAATTTTATATTCTGAAAATGATATTGGAAAACCTAAAGTTGAAATTGCAAAAGCAAGATTACAAGCTTTAAACAGCGAAATTGAAATCACTACTTTTTCCACATTTATTACTACGGAAAATGCTTTAGATATTATCGCTAATTTTGATGTTGTGGTTGATGCATCAGATAATTTCCCGACGCGATATCTGGTAAACGACGCCTGTGTGATTCTTAAAAAACCATTAGTATACGGAGCTATACAAGCTTTTGAAGGCCAGGTTAGTGTTTTTAATTACAAAGGCGGTCCTACTTATCGCTGTCTTTTTCCTGAAATGCCAAATCCTGAAACAATTCCCGATTGCAACGAAAATGGCGTTTTGGGAATTATCCCGGGAATTATAGGAAGTTTACAAGCCTTAGAAGCGGTAAAAGTAATTACTGGAATTGGTGAAATTCTTTCTGGTACATTAGTATTGTTTGACGGATTGAGTCAACTTCAGCAGCAAATAAAATTCAGTTTAAATCCTGAGAATTTAGAAATTGAAAAGCTTCAAAAATCCTATGAATTTAGCTGTGCTTCAGAAATTAACAATATCAGCGCTGAGTCGTTTTTAGAAAAATGGAATACTGAAAATATCCAACTAATCGATGTTCGAAATCCTGATGAAATAAAAAAGCAAAATCTCGAAGATACTTCTCTTCAGCAGTGGCAAAATATACCGTTAAACGAACTTAATTCGAATTATAAAACTATAGGAACGCAAAAACCAGTATTCTTTTTATGCCAGTCGGGCGTGCGTAGTTTAAAAGCTATTCGATTATTAGAAGATCTAGGATTAACTGGTGAATTTATCAATATAAAAGGCGGAATGAATGCCATTTCTAAAGTTGAAAGCTTCAAATTATAATTTCTAAATTCTTAAGAAGCACCTAAATATTGCCTTAAGCTTCAACCTGAAATGAATTCATTAGTCTGCTTAAATACGGCACAAAATTATCTTTTGATCGTAAGCGATCCCATTCTTCTCTTCTTTTAAATTCATCATTAATTTTACCAAGAAAGAAATTATAAATTTCAGGAAATTTTGAAGTATAAATTTCAAAATTGAAAATTACAAGATCCATTTTATACTCTGCCTTAGATCGTTCTTTTTTATCTGAGGCTGATGACAGCAAAGATTTACTTTCATTGAATTCTGAAATGAATTGCTCTAAAACCGAAAAGTGACGAAAAACTAAATGATACATAATTGATAAGTATAAATGGTTAAACTATTATACTTACAAATGTATTATTCGGTTAAAGGCATCTCAATACCCGCAAGAAGGGATATTCTTACTTTTACTAAAATTACCCTACATCAAATTCTGACTATTTCTTTCGAAAACCAGCGTCAATCCTACAATTTTCCTACAAATACTTTTGGGCTTCCTTTATCATAAAACAAAAAAGACCGCAATATAGCGGTCTTTTTTTCAGAATATATTATAAATCTTAGTATGCATTGGCAATAATTTGCTCGTAAAGCTCTTGTTTTCCACTTAATTGTTTTGGTTCTCCATTTGCTTTTCCTAATTCGCTTAATTGTTCTAAAGTAAGTTTTCCTGTTTCAAAATCTTTACCGCTACCGCTATCGAAACTTGCATAACGATCTTTTTTCAAGCTTTTGTATTTTGTATTTTTCAGGATATGATCTGCAGTAATTAAACCTCTTGCAAAAACGTCCATCCCGGCGATATGAGCAATAAACTTATCTTCAAGATCAGTAGAGTTTCTTCTCACTTTCGCATCAAAGTTTATTCCACCGCCTTGTAAACCGCCACCTTCAAGAATGATCATCATGGCTTGCGTTACTTCAAAAAGATCGATCGGGAATTGATCGGTATCCCAACCATTTTGGTAATCTCCACGGTTAGCATCTATACTTCCTAACATCCCAGCATCAATCGCTGTTTGCAATTCATGCTCAAACGTATGACCGGCTAGTGTTGCGTGATTTACTTCAATATTTAGTTTAAAATCATCTTTAAGTCCGTACTTATTAATAAAACCTAAACAAGTCGCAGCATCGTAATCGTATTGATGTTTAGTAGGTTCCATAGGTTTTGGCTCCAAAAAGAAATTTCCTTTAAAACCTTCTTTT
This sequence comes from Zunongwangia endophytica, assembly GCF_030409505.1. NCBI lineage: Bacteria > Pseudomonadati > Bacteroidota > Flavobacteriia > Flavobacteriales > Flavobacteriaceae > Zunongwangia > Zunongwangia endophytica. The sequence goes on from NZ_JAUFPZ010000002.1 coordinate 1,942,651, forward strand.
CTGGCATAATCTCTACACATTCCTAAAAACTTAGCCAAATGATCCTGCTCTCTTTTCATATCTGTATTCAGCAGACTCATATAACCTTCACGACCACCCCAAAAAACATAGTTCTCGCCTCCTAAAGCAATTGTTGCATCTAGTGCTATTTTAGCCTGTGCACCAGCATAAGCAACCACATCAAAATTAGGATTTGTAGATGCGCCATTCATGTATCGTGGGTTACTAAACAAATTCGACGTTCCCCAAAGTAATTTTAGTCCGCTTTCTTCCTGCTTTTGTTTAGCATATTCTGTAACGATCTGGATTCTCTTTTCAAACTCTCCTAAAGTTGGCGCTTCATCCACAAGATCTACATCGTGAAAACAGTAATAAGGTACACCAAGCTTTGTCATAAATTCAAAAGCAGCATCCATTTTATCTTTTGCGCGCGCCACAGGATCTTCTTTTTTATCCCATTCAAATACTTCGGTATCAGCACCAAATGGATCGCCTCCTTTATTGTTGAAAGTATGCCAGTAAGCTACCGCAAATCTCATATGCTCTTTTAGAGTTTTCCCGGCTACTACTTTATTTTCGTCATAATATTTAAAAGCTAAAGGATTATCACTGTCCTTACCTTCAAATTTTATGGTATCGATATTTTTGAAATAATTACTCATAATATTAAAATTTAATCGCTTTTTTCCAGTTATTATATATTGTCTTGTATTTTTCTACTAACTCTGGTTTTGGGGCTATGGTTTGTAAGCATTCAAGGCTATCGAAAGCTTCTTCTAATGTTTCGTAATGACCGTAACCAAAAGCCGCTCCTCTTGCCGCGCCATCAGCGCCATTAGTTTTGTAAAGTTGAAGCGTGGTATTTGTGGTATTCACGAAAATTTCTCTAAAAACTTCGCTTAAAAATAAATTATCCTTACCCGCACGCACTGTTTTACCTGAGGCACCAACCTCTTGCATGATCTCGAAACCGTAATTCATCGCAAAGACAATTCCTTCACAAGCTGCTCTAACGAGATGCGGAGTTTTATGGATATTGAAGTTGAGATTTGAAATTCCCGAGGATACTTCTTTATTCTGAAAAATTCTTTCGACGCCATTCCCAAAAGGATGGAAGATCAAACCTTCACTACCGGGGCTCGATTTTGCGGCCATTTCATTTAAATAATCGTAGTCTAATAATTCATCATTTCCGGTAGATAAAATATTACGCAACCATTGATAAAGAATCCCAGAACCATTAATACAAACCATCACTCCGTTTCTATTTTCCTCCTCCTGATTGTTTACATGTAAGAATGTATTAATACGATTGTCTTTATCGAAAGCGTGATTCTCACTAACCGAATAAATTACTGCGGAAGTTCCTGCGGTGGTGGCAATTTCGCCCGGGCTAAGTACGTTAAGTGACATCGCATTGCTAGGCTGATCCCCTGCGCGATACGTGATTTTCACATCTTCTGAAAGTCCCAATTCTTTAGCAACTTTTGAAGAAATTGTAGCCTGATCACCAAAATTAGAAACGATTTCAGGAACTAGATCTTCTGATATTTCATAATGATCCAAAATCTCAGTCGCCAGACGATTTTCTTTAAAATGCCATAGCATTCCTTCTGATAATCCACCTTTACTTATTTGAGGTTTTTCGCTAAAACAAGCTGCGATATAATCCCCAGGCAGCATCATATAAGCCGCTTTTTGATAAATTTCAGGTTCATTTTCTTTGACCCATTTTAATTTTGAAGCGGTAAAATTCGCCGGACTTCCCAAAATCATGTCGTGGCATTTCTCTTCACCAATTTCATGAAAAGCTTTCTCTCCTATGGCTGCAGCCCGGCTATCACACCAAATGATGGAAGGACGGACTGGTTTCAAATTCTTATCGGTTAACACCAAGCCATGCATTTGATATGCAATACCGATTGCTTTAATTTTCGAAAGCTCAATATTATACTCAGATTTTAAACGATTTAGTGCCACTTTTACATTTACCCACCATTGATTTGGATCCTGCTCTGCCCATCCGGGTTTTTCCGCTTCCATTGCCATTTCAGACTTTGGCTCTCCCACTGCAGCAATACTTTTCTGAGATTCCGCATCAAAAATGGATAATTTGACAGAGCTACTTCCTAAATCAATTCCTAAAAAATACATTTAATGATAGTTTTTATAATTTCAAATTAAACTACACTAATAGTTTAATTGACTACAAGTATACTTTATTTTTTGATATTTGTCAATATTTAAGGCATAAAATAATCAATAGATAAAAACGATCTGTCAATTTTTATGATATTGATAGGCGGGAATCGAGTAGTGAGTAGTGAGTAGTGAGTAGTGAGTAGTGAGTAGTGAGTAGTGAGTAGTGAGTAGTGAGTAGTGAGTAGTGAGTAAATTAAAAAATTGAGATTTGAATTGGCTATATAGAATACTTAATTTTTGAAGAACTAAAAGTTGAGCCATAAAGGCTATAAAAAATATACCTCCAATATTTCAAATTTGAATTTTATACGATGAATGCGTCGAAGTGGAATCCGAGATATTTTAATATTTGAGCTTAAAAGTTAATGAGATCGCGGGTTATAGCCGGTAAGACGGAAACTTTTACAGTCCTAAAAACTGATGAATTGAATGCACCATGTCGTCATGCTGAACTAGATTCAGCATCTAATACCAATATTATAAAATAGGATTATAAAATGCTTCGAAAAGGCTATCAAAAACAAGCCGTAGATACAAAAGATCAATTTTTAAATCGCTAAATAGGCGTTAATTATGATGAGATCCCAGGTCAATTCCGAAATGATAGAAATTTTTACAAAATTACAATTTTAGATTTGCTAGAGCTTCGGGCTAAGTGCTGAGAGCTGAGAGCTAATCTCTAACGACTATCAAAAAACTTAATTTGAATTCAATAAAAAGCTAGCAGCTAAAGGCTGAAAATCAGTATTTAAAAACTACTCTTCAACCCTATATACCGTTCTGAATCCTAAATGATCTGTACCAGAATCCATAGATGTTCCCATTCTGGCTGAAATTCGGTAGCTGGAACAATAAGATTTATTACATAAAAAGGAACCTCCTTTAATTACCTTTTCTTTTTGATAAGGGTTATCCTGATTATAAAAAGAAGTTGATCCTTTTGGGTTTAATAATTCGCCTTGCTTAATTGCTTTTTTATAATACCGGGTATCGAAATTGTCTTTTGTAAACTCCCACACATTCCCGGTCATATCAAACAATTCTAAGCTATTTGGAGGAAAAGACTTTACAGGTGCCAGATATTTATAACCATCTTCAGGATTATTTTTCACAGGAAATTGTCCCTGCCACGTATTGGCATTTTCATTAAGTTTAGATGAATCATCACCCCAGGTATAAATTCCACCGTGCAATTGACCGTAAGCAGCAGCTTCCCATTCTGCCTCGGTCGGTAAATCACGATCTGCCCATTCGGCATACGCTAAAGCATCTTCGTAGGCTACGTGAACTACCGGATAACTATCTTTTCCTTCTATTGAACTTTCCGGACCTTGCGGATGTTTCCAGTTCGCTCCACGCTTCCATTCCCACCATTGGCTATAATCATTCAGATTGGTAATATTTTCAAGTTCTTTTCGAAATATCATCGACCCTGGTTCCAAAACGCTATCGGCAGGTTTTGGCGTACCGGGCGGAACCTGCTTCTTTATTTCTTCCCAATCGATAGGACGTTCAGCAACCGTTATATAATCGGTTGCGGCAACAAATTTTTTAAACTGGGCATTGGTAACTTCAGTCTGATCTATAAAAAATCCATCTACAGCCACTGGGTGCGCCGGTTTTTCTCTAGGCAAAGCATAAGGGTCACCATCTTTTGCTCCCATAGTGAATTTAACTCCTGAAACCCAAACCATACCCTCTGGTGCTTGGATGCTTTCTGGTTGTTTTCGCAACAAATCTTCAGCGTTTACCTTGTTTACCTCAAACTCCGTTTGTTGTCCATCTTCAGAAGACGAATTTGCAGCGCTATTCTTCTCAGAATTTTTGCATGAAACGAAAGCAATTCCACAGAAAAGAATACAGAATTTTAAGGTTTTGAGCATGGCACCAATTTTATTCAAAAGTAAGCAGTTGGACACAAAAATCATAACCTAGCAATCATCGATTCTTATAGAATCAATAAAAAAGGATAGCTTAAAAAGCTAGCCTTTGTATTATCTACACAATTATTCTGAAAAAACTATAATAATGTACTTGGGCAAACGTAGGCTGTTCTTGGAATAGATGTTTCTTTTATCGTTTTGAAACCTCCGGTCACATCTGTAAGATCAGACCATCCCCGCTGTTGTAATATCGAAGCCGCAATCATGCTACGGTAACCTCCCGCACAATGAATCACAAACTTCTGTTCTTTTGGGAAGCTTTCTAAATGTTCATTAATCTGACTAAGCGGTACATTTATCGCTCCTTCAATATGTTCTGAATCGAATTCACTTTTTTTACGAACATCGATTATTGCAGTTCCTTTTTCAAATTCCTGCTGTAGTTCTTCCGCAGTAATTCGGTTTATACTTTCCAAGTCTTTACCAGCGTCTTTCCAGCTTTTTAACCCGTCTTTTAAATATCCTTGTGTATTATCGTAACCTACTCTAGATAATCTGGTAATCGCTTCTTCTTCGGTTCCTTCTTCGGTTACCAATAAGATAGGCGTTTCCAGACTCGGAATCATTTCTCCTACCCATGGTGCGAAACTTCCGCTTAAACCAATATTAATACTATTCGGAATATGAGCTTCAGCATAAGCAGTCGCATTACGTGTATCCAAAATTAAGCAAGCTTCACTATTCGCTTTTAATTCAAATTCCTCTGGAGTAAGCGCCGTCGCCGCTTGTTCCATTACGCTTTCAAAACTTTTATAGCCTCCTATATTCAGAAGAACATTCTGCGGAAAATATTTTGGCGGAGCAGCAAGACCATTCAATAGCTCGTCTATAAATTCCTCTTTGGTCATATCGGCTCTTAGTGCGTAATTTGTTTTCTTTTGATTGCCTAGAGTATCTGTTGTTTCCTTACTCATTTTTTTACCACAAGCAGATCCAGCACCATGACTAGGATAAACAATAAGATCGTCGCTTAGTGGCATTATCTTATTTCTTAACGAATCGAATAAATGACCGGCCAGTTTTTCTTGATTTAAATCTGAAACCACATGCTGCGCAAGATCTGGGCGACCAACATCACCTATAAATAAAGTGTCCCCAGTAATAATTCCATGTTCTTTACCAAGATCATCGATTACTAAATAGGTAGTACTCTCCATAGTATGGCCAGGAGTATGAATGGCTTTTATTTTATAAGCACCAATTTCAAAAATCTGCTCATCTTCAGCAATTAAAGCATCATAATCTGGATTAGCATTTGGTCCAAAAACGATCTGCGCTCCCGTTTGCTTTTGAAGATCTAAATGTCCGCTCACAAAATCGGCATGAAAGTGAGTTTCAAAAACATATTTGATTTTCGCATTATCACTTTCTGCCTTTTGTATATATGAGTGTACTTCTCTTAAAGGATCAAATATAGCTGCTTCTCCATTGCTCTCTATATAATAAGCGGCATGTGCAAGACAGCCCGTATATATTTGCTCTATTTTCATAATGATATTTTTACAGGAAGTAATTATTAATTTCTGAATACAAAAATAACAGAAGATTAAAGATTACACAGTAACACTTGCTACAAATATTGAATTTCCTTACGTGTTTCATACTTCATAAAAATAAAAAGGAGATCCCGAAAGATCTCCTTTTTAAACTTTAGCATTTTTAGAAAGTGAGAATAACAACTATTTATTCTACTACGTTAAAATGCGCATCTGTACTTGCAGTGTTACCATCGTGATCTGTAACTTCTATAGATAAATGATATTCGCCGATTGCAGCATCCGCTGGTACATCGATGTGCTTATGAAAATCGATCGAAGTTTCTTCTTCATAAGTAAAATCTTCCTCGTAAGACCAGCCTTCACCGTCTTCAAAATGAATATGAATTTCTACATTTTCGATACCATGTTCACTAGCAATCTCTGTATCTACATGCATTTCTTCTCCAGCTTTTACTTCTTCATCTACAGTTAATTCTGAGAAAGAAATGGCGTCTGCATTGTTATTTGCTTCCGTGATATGAAAATGAACTCCTTCTGAATGAGAATTTCCTTCAGCATCAACAACGGTAATTGTCATGTGATACTCTCCTAAAGCAGCATTTTCAGGAATATCAATATGCTCATGAAATTCTGCAGAAGTACCGCTATAATCATCATAAGTTTCATCAAAAGTCCACTTGATTTCTCCATCTTCAGGATTAAGACCGTGACCATGGATACCTACTGAAATTGAGCTGATTTCGTGTTCAGCGGTTACCTGAGCTTCGGCATGCATCTCTGATCCTCGACCAACATCTTCACTTTCGATATCAGTAATACTAATACCATGCTCTTCTCCTGTATGATCTTCACCAATAATCACCTGAACATAAACCTGATTTTCATTTCCTGAAGCATCAACTACAGTTATTCCTAAATGATAAGGACCCTCTGCAATTTCTGCTGGAATTTGGATATGCTCGTGTGCATGATAGGTTTGAGGCGTCCCTTCGATCTGGAAAGTTTCATTATAAGACCAAGGGCTCACTGTTGTTGCCTGCTTTGTACCTATAGCTACAGTGCTGTTTAAAACGCCAGAATGGGTGTGCCCATCAAAATTATTATGAATATCAACTTTATAAGAAGATAACGCATCGTTATCGCTTAAATCGACATCAAAATGTAACTCCCCGCCTACTGCGAAAGCTTCATCTTCTACGGGATCGTTGATTGTGATTTCAGGTTTTTCTGTATCTAAAATATTATCATCATCACTACTACAAGATGCAAAGAATGCTATCGTTAGTAGACCTATTACTTTTATTGAAAAATTTTTCATTTTAAAATTCTATGTTTTAATGTGTGTTTCTTTAAATCTGCATTCTATTCTTTTCTGAATTAAATACTCCACACGGGCGGTCCACGCACATAAAATCTTAAATAGTCTGAGGTTTTTGTATAAGAACTAACATCAAGATAAGTCCGTTTTTTTACTAAAATGCTAATTAATTCTTCTTCGGAAATACTATTAGGAAGTAACCCACGATGTTCCCCATGTAGAAAATCTGAACACCAGTGCGGTGAGCTTACTTTCTCAAATTTCAGATCATTTACCTCAAAAGAATTGGCATGCTCTTCTAAAACCAAATGTGCAGACCATAAAATTTGCCCAAATGGTAAAAGCAGCAATAGCAACCGACTAATATATATCAACACCAAATTCCTCATGATTGCCCAAATGGAATTTTAATACTTAGTTGTATATTTCTACCCATTTCTGGAATCTGTAGTCTGCGATAAAAACTGGTATGATTAAAATATTTTTTATTGAACAGATTATCTACTCTTAAATTAACTTTAGCCTGAAACTTATTGAATTTTAAATCACTACGGAATCCTAATCCCCACAATCCATAACCCGGCGTGATTTCCTCTCCCTGGGCAATTCTTTCCTGCTCCATAACCAATCGATTATTGATACTTATTTCTGAATTATCAAAAATTTCTGAAGAATTAAAAAGTTGATAACCTACTTCAGTAAAAAGATTGTTGGCCGGCGTAAAAGGCAATGGGAAATTACGTGAACTATTTGAAGTTAATTGCTGATTATATAAGTATTCCCCCGCCAGCCCAATATGCCAACGTGCTATTTGCTTATCGATACTAAATTCGAATCCTGTTAATAAAGCTTCAGATTCTGTATAACTATAAAGTTGGCCAGAATGTGGTAACAAAGAGAATGTACCACTAGGTTTTAGGAAAATATAATTACTGAAAAAATATGCATACGGACTAAGATTAATTTTCCATGAATTTTGGGCATAATTTAGACTAATATCGGCCATAAAGCCTTTTTCTGGATCTAAATCTGGATCACCCTGCTCGTGTCTAAAAGAACCATGATGAATTCCGTTAGCTCCAAGTTCGATTGCGGTTGGCAAACGAAAGGCAGTTCCTAAATTAATCTTACTGCTCCAATGTTTATCAAATTCATGATCCCAGCCTAACCTTATATTGAAACTGCTAAAATCTCTATCCAGATCCCGACTTCTTTGAGCGTAGCTATTTGCAGTTTCTTCAGATTGATTATTTCCGATAAGAAATTCGTATAAATTAGGATCATAAAATCCTTTCATATCGATGGTTCCGTAATCAAAACGCATTCCCAACGTCCATAAGTTTTCTGAAGAAGGTTGAAACTCATGAATAGCAAACATGGCATAATTAGCCGACTGATATTCTGGCAAAAGAAAATTATAACCTTCAATTGTATTGTCTTTCCATTGAAAATCGACTCCTACCTGAGTTTCATGTTCTTTGTTGAAATTGTGGTGGTAAGTTGCCTTAGCACCGTAAGTCGATAAATCAAAATCTAACTCAAGATTAGGGTTTATTTCAGGTGGTTCTTGGCCTGCATAATGTGTATGAAATAAACTCCATTCCTGCCGATGATTTTTTTGATAAGAAAGATCTACATCTAGTTTTCCATTCTCAAAATCAAAATCGGAATTACTAATCACTTTAAAGTGAGTTACCCGCTGAAATGGCTCTTCTATATTTCTAGCATCACCATCGGGTTGTACTCTGCTAATATCTGGTATACCATGAGAACCGGGGAAAAATCCGGATTTTTGATATACATTACTTACACTAATTGTAGAGGTAAAATTGTCTTTAATTACTCCAAATTGGCCGTACCAATCCAGCTCTTTTCCGGCTGTATTTTTAAGTTGTTCATCAAATATGGGAATATCAAAATTTAGATAAGAGATCTGTTTTGCCGGTAATTTATAATCTGCATAGGTGAGCCCCGTAACTTTTGCTTTCGCAAACCAATCGTTCTTTCTATAAGCGAGCTTTACAGAACTTCCCAGACTGTTGTTTACACTTTTAGTGAAACTATAAAGGCTACCCGAAATACCTTCTTTAGGAATAGTATTGTTATTAATTCGAACAACTCCACCTAAGGCATCACTACCATAAGCAATAGAGCCAACGCCTTTTATCACTTCAAGATTTTCTACCTGTAGTGCATCGATCTCTAGCCCGTGATCTGCTCCCCACTGCTGTCCTTCTTGCTTTACACCATTTTCTGCTATTGCAACTCTATTTAAACCTAATCCCCTAATAATTGGCTTAGAAGCTCCAGATCCTATTTGCATTGCATTAAAGCCCGGTAGTTTTTCTAAACTTGCCGCTAAAGATCCATTAAACTGATCTTCTAAGTATTCGTTATCAACATATAAAACATTTTGACTTGTCTTTTTATGTTGATGTCCTTCTAGCAAAACTTCATCGAGACCGTTAACCGCTCGTTCTAATTCAAAATTTAATACTGAATTTTCTGTAAGATGAACTAAAGTATCAACCGACTGATAACCAATTATGGAAACCTGAAGTTGGTAATCACCTTCGGTTAACTTTGCCGAATAATCACCATCTGAAGATGTCCAGTAATATTGTTCATTAATTTTAATATAAGCGCCATCTAAGGCATCCCCTGTTTCAGATAAAACTTTACCTGATAACGTGTATTTATTATAATCTTGCGAGTAAGAATTATAAGAAAACAGGGATAAGAATAAACCTATCCAAAAGATTTTCATAGAAATAAAACCGTAAATAAAAATGTAACATATTCTTAGTAAAATGAATTACTAAAAGTTAGACCTAATTATACACGGTGAGCCGGTGGTGCTCGTAAAGAAAAATAAGGATTTGGATAATCCCTTAGCGTTTGGGTAAGTGAAAGTGAATATATACTTTCTTTAAGCGGAATAAAAATATCGTAAGAGACAAATTCTAAATCATCTGATCCAGAGAAATGGAAATCACAAATCTTACAGTCCAGATTGGACTTTACGAATGTCTTATCCATTTGAGCGATATGGTAGTGCTCTTTTGATAAATTTGCTGAAAAATCATGATCAAAAATATGAACATAAGGATACACCAGCGCAAAGATTACTAAGAGCGCAGTAAAGATTGAAATATATCCAGATGAATTTTTCATGAGCCGCAAATGTAATAACTATTTGAACGCTTACAAGACTATAAGCCACAAATTATTCGGTCGCAAGCTCATGAAAATAGCAGAAATATTCTTCTAATTTCAGGTTTCTACTCCATTTCATTGGTTATCAAACCTATTTAGCTGAGATTATGCTTTCTGAAGACTCTTTCTTATTTTTCCTTTTTCAGCCAAAGTTGTTCCATATCTTCAAGAGAGCGTCCTTTTGTTTCAGGCACAAATTTCCATACAAATATTCCTGAAATTACTGCGAAAGCGCCATAAACCCAATAGGAAAATCCGTGGTTGAAATTATCAACCAAAAATGGATTATTATTCATAATTGGGAACGTCCAAGAGATAACCAAGTTCGCTAACCACTGTACGGCTACAGCTACAGCCATAACACCTTTAATAGAATTAGGGAAAATTTCAGAAAGTAAAACCCATGTAACCGGTCCCCAAGAAACTGCAAAAGCTGCTATATAAACTAACATTAAAATAAGCGAAGTAAAACCGACAGTACCAGAGAACAACGAAAAACCAAGACCGATCATGCTAATCCCCATCACTACACTACCGATTAATAATAGTTTCTTTCTTCCAAAATTATCAACCGTCATTATAGCGATAATCGTAAAAATCAGGTTAATAGCTCCAACAATAATAGTTTGAATCATAGAGGCGTTTGTATCTACACCCATGCCTTTAAAAATTTCTGGAGCGTAATATAAAACCACATTAATCCCTACAAATTGCTGAAATATGGAAAGCAAAAGACCAACAATAATTACAGGCCACCCATAAAATAACCAATGCGCTTTTTTAGTTTGAAATGATTTCTTTATTTCAGCAAGAATTCGGTCTGAAGAAGCCTGAACATTCAGTTTATCTAATATCGATTTTGCCTGATCTTCTTTACCTTTTAAAACATGAAAACGCGGTGTTTTCGGCATAAATAATAAAAGTAAAAAGAACAATGATGCGGGAATTACTTCAGATAAAAACATATAACGCCAACCTAAAGAAGAAATCCATTCTTCAGATTGTCCCTGAACTATAAAATAATTCACGAAATAAACGATAAGCATACCAGAAACGATTGCCAGCTGATTACAGGAAACCATTTTCCCTCTAATATTTGCAGGTGCCATTTCAGCAATATAAAGCGGTGCCAACATACTTGCTATCCCCACTCCCATCCCACCAATAATTCGGTAGATTATAAAAGAAGAAAGTGTTTGTATTCCAAAAATATTGAATGCCTCTGGATAACCAGATCCCAGCGCAGAAAGTAAAAATAAAACCGCCGAAATAATTAAACCATTTCGCCTACCTACAGAATTTGCTATAAAATCGCCAAAGGAAGCTCCTAAGATACAACCTACTAATGCGCTACTAGTCATAAACCCTAATATGGAATTACGTAGGTTTTCGGTAAGTACTTCTGGTAAATCCAGAAAATAAATTTTAAAAAGAGGAATCGTTATGAGTAGGAAAACAATAACGATTGCGATCGAGGTTATTTTTTTGAAAAATTTAAAGAGAAAATAACCAAACAGAATAAGAACGCCTACAGAAACAACACTAATAATACTTTTAAATTCTATAATCGCTCCAGAGGCTAAAACGTTATCGGAATCGAGCGGATTAATAAAATATGCGTTCATAGCTCCTACTGCTCCTGAAATTACAGCGGTATCATACCCGAATAATAATCCCCCAAGACTTGCTACTAAGGTGATTAAAATTATCAATTTGTTATTAAAAGTGCTTTTATCTGCCATTTTACTAATAGTTAAGTAGACTACAAGTATAGTGCATATTTACATATTTTTCAATAAAAGGCGTATATATTTATAGGTAGAATAGAATTAAAATAAAATTTTAATGATACGTATAAAAGTTGGTCAGGATAGGAATCTTAACCAAGCTTCATTTTCTTAATCACCAATTGCTGAAGCAGATATAGCAAATAGCCAATAAGAATCCCAAAAAGCATTCCTACAAAAATATCTCCCGGGTAATGCACTCCCAGATATACTCTGCTATAAGCTACAAAAGATGCCCATATAATTAAATACAGCATCATTTTAGGTATTTTTCGTTTGAATATATTACCTAGAAATATCGCTACGGCAAAAGTACTGGAAGCATGTGCCGAATAGAATCCGTATTTACCACAACCGCTAGCGACCTGCCTAGAATACTCCATCACGCCTTCCTGCCCGCATGGTCGTCGTCTTGCAAATCCATCTTTAAACACATTCGCCATTTGATCGGTACAGGTAATTAATAGAGCTATGGCCACCATGGTGACAAGGCTATACTTCCAACCAAAGTTTCGGAATATTAGGTATAACAAAAATGCGTAAAATGGAATTGCCATCCACTTATCGCTTATGGCAATCCACATCCAATCCCAGGTTTCGGTACCTAGATTGTTTAAATAAAGAAAAAGTTTATGGTCTAATTCAATTAATTTCTCCATAACTAATCATCTTCGTATCGCTCTACTTCGCGATCGTAAAATTCATTAGCTTGCAGAATAAGACTTTCTGCTTCGTTAGTTAATTCTTCTTCATCAGATTTGTCAAAATCTTCCAGCCATTCCACTTCATCATTTTCAAGATTTATAATGAAGCGAGGAAATTCAGTATGAATTACAAAAATAGCATCTGAATAATCGGTATTATCACCCAATAAAAATTTAGGAAATTCCATTTAAAAATATTTTAAGCAGTTTCGTTTTTAATTTCGTTTGGTTTATTCGCAATCAATTTATTACTTAAATAATTGAATCTAAAATACAACATTAATGCGGAGGCCGTTAATCCAGCTAACAATCCCATCCAAATTCCCATACTTCCCATATTTTCAGCTTTACCAAAATACCAGGAAACCGGGAAGCCAATAATCCAGTAGGCTACAAAACAGATTGCTGTGGGAATTTTCACATCCTGCAAACCTCGCAAGGCGCCCAAAATTACCACCTGCATCCCATCACTAAGTTGAAATAAAGCGGCTACGATTAATAATTGAGCTGCAAGTAATACAACCTCTGTATTTTCGATATAAAAACCGGGTAACCAATCTTTCAGTAAAATAAAACCTACAGCAAATATTGCTTCTATAATAAATACTAAAAGAAATACCGACATGGCAATTCTACGCAATTCTTTATAATGCCGTAATCCTTTTTGATTCCCGACACGTATTGTTGCGGTTACTCCTAAACCTACAGCAATCATAAACGTCATCGAAGCTAAATTTAGTGCAATTTGATTTGCTGCCTGGGGATTTGTCCCAAGAAGACCGGCAAGAAAAACGGTTGCAGTGAAAATGGCTACTTCAAATAGCATTTGTAAGGCCGTTGGAAGACCAAGATTGAGTATTTTTTTAAATATTTCTGAATTAAATAATTCTTTTCTAGACCAAACAAAATAGGGCTTAAACTTCGATTTTCGTCTTAAGATTTCCCAAACGAACCAAAGCATAAAAAACCTTGAAATTAAGGTTCCAATAGCAGCACCTTCTAAACCAAGTTCAGGAAAAATCCAAATTCCGTAAATCAAAAGATAATTAAAAAGTACGTTTACCAAATTGGCTAAAATGGTAGCATACATCGCATATTTGGTTTGTGATAAACCGTCTGCAAATTGTTTATAAGCCTGAAAGATCATTAATGGCAACATCGAAAATGCAACGATTTCCAGATAGGGAATTGCGTAATCTACAACTTCAGGTGGCTGATTTAGATAATATAGAAGTGGTTTTGCTATTAATAGTAGTAAGAATAACAGTATACCGTTTATTCCGCAGAGAATAATGCCGTGATGAAAATAGCTTCTTCCCTTCTCTATATCGCCAGATCCATCGGCTTCAGCAATAAGAGGTGTTATAGCAAAAGAAAAGCCTATTCCCAACGACAAGGCAATAAAAACAAGACTATTACCCAAAGAAACTGCTGCGAGCGGTGCTGCGCCTAATCGACCTACCATCAGATTATCAGCAAGACCAACTAAAACATGCCCCAACTGCCCTAACATTACTGGAAAGGCAATAGTTAGGTTTTTCCCGAATTCTTTTGTATAATCTGAAAGCTGCAAAATCAAAAATTTAAGTTTGCAAAGATAGTTGGTTTTATCTGGCTTAAGATTGATTTATCATTAAAAAATATCATTCTAGAACATACAATTTTAATTAGTCTCTAGATTTGCTTTCCCAAAATCAAATCTTCGTAAGAATTTGCCTGTCTTAGTTTTAAAATCCATTTTACTTCAAACTTACCATAACCCAGCGTTTTTACCCTTTCGATCATAAAATCACGAAGATCGTTTAATGTCATGTATTCGTTAGTAGCTTTAAAAACAAGTTCAGTTTTATAGATATTTGGCAAAAAAAAGAAGATTTTTTGCCAAATCGATCTTGGTGTTTTTTTAGCTACAACCTTAAATATTTTCCCTTGGCTATCACAAAAATACTGATCTATAAAATAGTCTTGAAAATAGGCTTCAGAATTATTATAAATGAATTTATCTTGAAGCAAAAAAGAAGTAAGATCTTCTTCGCTGCTCCAATTAGGATTTGAAATATTTATCGCCGGAAAATTAATCAATTACAATCCGTATTTATCTACTAAATATATTAAGGCAGCCATGCTGGCACCACCAAGCTCCAGTTCTCTTTTACTCACCTTATCGAAAGTATCTGTTGCGGCATGATGATAATCAAAGTAACGCTGAGAGTCTGGTTGCAAACCCGCTAGAACAGTACCAGATCCTTCAAGCGGACCAATATCTGCTCCTCCTTCTCCTTCCTTAAAAATATGCAGGTAATAAGGTTTAAACAACGACGCCCAAATTTTCAATTTTTGCAGTTGATTCTCATTTGCATTAAAGGTAAAACCTCTTGGTGTAAATCCGCCAGAATCACTTTCTAACGCAAAGACGTGATTTTCATTTTTATCTTTCGCTACTTCAGCATATTTTTTACCGCCTCGCAATCCGTTTTCTTCATTCATAAATAAAACAACACGAATGCTTCTTTTCGGTTTATAATTCAATTCTTTAAAAAGGCGCAACACTTCCATCGATTGTACACAGCCTGCACCGTCATCGTGAGAACCATCTCCTAAATCCCAAGAATCTAAATGACCGCCAACTACGATATATTCATCGGGATATTCGCTACCTGTAATTTCACCAATTACATTGTAGCTTTTTACATCTGGATGATTCTCACAATTCATTTTAAAATAGACCTTAAGATCTTTTTGCAGCTTTAAATTTCCGCTTAAATATTCTGCATCTTTTGTACTAATTGCTGCTGCAGGGATTTTTTGTTCTTCGGGAATATCACCATAATACATACTGCCCGCATGTGGATATTCATCTATCTTCAAATTCATAGATCGCACCAAGACACCTACTGCTCCAAATTTAGAAGCTTCAGCTGCGCCGTTGGCTCTTTGATCTACAGCACCGCCATAGGCGCTAAACGTATTAATCTTCGTCGCATCCATAGGTCGATTAAAGAAAACTATTTTACCCTTAATTTTTGCTTCACCCAGTTTTTCTAATTCCTCTAGATCCTTAACTTCTATAACTTCAGCTTTTGTACCGCCATCTGGTGTGGCAACAGAACCTCCTAAAGCACAAATATTAATTGGCATAGAACTTCCCGGAATAGTTTCTATATAAGCATATTCTCTAAATCCTCTTGTCCATTTTGGCACCATAACCTCTTGCAACCAGACTCTATCCAAACCAAGACTATCCAATTCTTTTTTAGTATAATCTACTGCTCGTTGCGCATTATAAGATCCGGAAAGCCGCCCTCCAATAGTATTCGATAAATGCCCCAACCAGTTGTAGCTTTGTCCATTGGTTAAAGCCATATCATATATTTCTTTAATTTTTGCTTCATCTTTTTCTAAGGAAGATTGTGCAAAAACCGGCAAAACGGCTAGTAAGAGAATAAGTAAGGGGAATCTTTTCATTTCTTCGGAATAAATTTGAGTTTAAAATAACTACAAAATCAATCAATAGAAAAATTTTATAAGCTGAAAGGGCGTAAAATCTTTTGCTGAAGAACGTATATTAAACTTCTAATTGAATTGAAAACACTTCTCGAATCATAAACCTTATGATTTTATTATATTCGCAACCTAAATCATCGAATTTTGAATCAGGAAGAAAAAGCAGATATTATAAGAAAAGTGACCACTCTTTTAAAAGAGATCCCATCGTCTATGGATGTTGTGAAAAAGGGAGGTAACGAACATAAAAGGTACGAATATCTTGCAACGCATATGGTAAATAAGGCGATCGAGAAAGATGCGCTTATTGTTAGTGAAGATGGAAACGGAATTGCCATTTTATTTAAAACCAGCAAGAAAGATGAAAATTTCTGGAAAAATGCCTGGTCTGAATTAGGTTTAGTCTTTAATGTAACCGGAGTAAAAAACGCTTATAAAATTGTAAAAACTCAGGATTACATTAAGAAACAACGACCGCAAGAAGGCGAATATCTATATTGTTGGTTCTGGGGGATTTTAAAAGAAGCTAGAGGTCCCGGTACGCAGGTTGGTGTAGAAATGAAAAATGAATTTTACAGAAGATCTCAGGTTTATAATCTTCCTTTATACGCCGAAACGAGAATGCGAAAAAATGCGATCGTTTATCAAAAGTTCGGATTTCAATTATTTCATGAATGGGATCATCCTAGTGGAGATACCATGTATTTCTTAAGATATCTTCCTGAAGAAAATAAAAAATAATAGAAAAAGCCGAATCTTAAGATTCGGCTTTTTCATTTTAACTAATCAACTAACCTAAACTTATGATATCTCTATCATTCTTTTAGCCTGTACTTTTGCTTCTTCTTTCTTAGGAAGTGCAATTTCTAGAACACCGTTGTTGTAGTTCGCACTAATTTTGGTGTTATCGATAGAATCTGGCAAACTAAAAGCTCTTTTAAAAGTACTGTAGCTAAACTCTCTACGAGTATACTTTCCTTCTTTGTTGGTATTTTCTTTTTCAACCTTATTTTCAGCTGAAATAGTTAACACATCATTATCTAATTCAATATTAAAATCGTCTTTTACTTTTCCGGGAGCGGCAACCTCAACAATAAAATTCTCATCAGATTCCTGAATATTAACTGCAGGAATCCTTGTTCCGATATTATTTACGTTGGTAGTCCCTCCCATCCAATCGGTTTTAAACATATCGTCAAATACAGATGGTAACCAGTTTTCATTTCTTTTAATTAAACTCATAACTTTTATTTTTTATTAAACATTTTTCCTTTAAAGACACTAATCCAATAGCAATTTGAATTCCAAATAAATTTTAACGTCATTTTGACAGTATTTCAGGTTTTTAACATGACTTTTTAACATACTAGCTTATTTTCGTCCTATATTGTGCGAACTTTTACTAATTCGATGAAGAAACTTTTTACGCGACTACTCTCGTTTTTCAATTCCATACGAAGTCAAATTGCATTTTATCCTACGCTTTTTGCCTTTTTAGGATTTCTATTTTCAGCACTTACGCTGTATTTGGAAAGTCTTGGAATTTCAGATTATATAAGAGAGGAATTTCCGTCAATTATCGTCAACAATGGGGATACCGCACTAAGTGTTCTTGGTGCTATCATAACGGGACTTATTTCTATGATGGTTTTTAGTTTCTCTATGGTGATGGTATTGCTTAATCAAGCCTCCACTAATTACTCGCCAAGACTGTTACCGGGATTAATTTCAGATAGAAAACATCAAACCGTTTTAGGAGTCTATTTGGCAACAATTCTTTATTGCATCTTTATTATGGTTGCTATCAACCCAGATGCGCCTAAAAAAGAATTGCCTGGTTTCTCGGTATTTCTGGGAATTGTTTTTACAGTTTTCTGTATGGGTGCTTTTATCTATTTTATACATAACATTTCAAAAAGTATACAGGTAAATAATATTTTAGACAATATTTACAATCTATCAAAAAACAGATTACAAACACTTTTAAAAAGTGAAGCAAAGGAATTTAGGGATTTTCCAGATTCAGGCGAGTGGTATACTTACAAAGCTGAAGAAAGCGGATATTTCCAAAATATTTCAATTACCAACCTTTTGGATCTTTGCGAAGAGTTAGATACTAAATTGCACATACTTCCTGTAAAAGGGATTTTTATTCTTAAAGGTATTCCCGTGCTTCGCTCCGAACAGAAAATTGATAAAGAAAAATTAGATGAAGTTTTAGCGAATTTCAATTTTGCACGTGAAGAATTGGTTGCAGATAATTATGTTCTTGCTTTTAAACAACTTACTGAAATTATAGCCAAAGCCATGTCTCCCGGAATTAATGATCCAGGAACCGCAATAAATGCGATCGATTATTTAACGGAATTACTCGGCTTACGAATGCAAAAAAAAGACAGCAGTGTTATTAGCCGCGAGGAAAAATGTTACTTAAAATTGAATACTGTTGATTTTAAAAGCTTGCTTTATAATGTTTTAGTAACAGTAAGAACTTATTGCTCTCACGATTTGATCATCATTCAGAAAATTAGTTTGATGTTCGAATATCTCTTACAGCAAGAACAAAAGGAAGTATACTATAAAAAATTAATCAAAGAAGAAGCTAAAACATTTTTTGAAAGTGGAATAAAAGCTATAGAAAGTGATACTGATATTGCTCTTATAAAAAAACTCGCAAAAAATTTAAATATTGAGCTTAGCACGACCTAATTAGTAGCTTTTGCAGCTCTAATTGATAAAATACCTAGCGCTAGGTACATAAACTTCGAACCATTTAGCTACTTTTAACTATCTCCAATCACTTGATAATTAAAGTGCTAAGAAAACTTTTAATTTTTCTAAGTTTACTATCACCAATGTTGACTTTTGCATCTGGTGATGATACCCTTTTTGTAAAAGGTGCGTATCCAGAGCACATTGTAGATTTCTTAAAATCGTATAAGAGTTGTTCTGAAATTTCTGAAGAAGCATTAATCAATGCTTTTGAGAAAGGCGAATTTAAAGACATGCCCGCTAACCGTGTGGTGAATAGAGGGTTTACAAAATGTCAACATTATTTTGCACTTACTGTAAAAAATGACCAAAATACAACAGAAGATTACTTCTGGAGCTATTATAATGACGGCGTACTTTTCATTTTATATGAATATAAAGATGGAAAACTAGACCAAATAGGAAAAACATCGGCAGCCAAAAGAATCAAAAAACGAGCGATACCTATACGATGTCTTTCTTTTCAAATAGAAATGAAACCTTACGAAACAAAGACCTTAATTCTTAAAACCGAATTACAGGGACACGCCAATCTCTACTTTCCTACCGATTTTACGACTGCCAAGGACATTTATATTTACGAAACGAACCACGCTTTTTTAATGGGGCGCTATTTTGGCTACTTCATTTTTACAGCACTATTCAATTTACTCCTCTATATCATTATTCGAAGAAAGTTATACGGATTTATGTTCGGTTATATTTTAAGCATGATCGCATTCAACTCGGTCGAGTACATGTATGACACGCTTTTAGTACCAGACTTTTTACATTTTTTTTGGGTACGATTTCCAAAGATGTTTTTTGCGTTGTTCGCAACATATTTTCATACCAAAGTCTTTCAATATTTCACTAATCAAAAAACAAACTTTCCCAAATGGTTTAAAATCTTAAAATATGTAAACAATTTTATTCTTTTTATTTTATTACTATTCGTAGCATCAAAAATAATATTACCAGAAAACAACGCTATTTTCGACCAATATCGATTACTACTTCACATTTGTTTTATCCTAAATTTAAGTGCATTAGTTGTTAGTTTGATTCATTCAATTGTAAAAGGAAATAAGCAAGCTATTTACTATATGTGTTGCAATATTTTGTTGATTCTGTCACTCATATTCTTCACTACAAATACCCTTCAACTGGGTGGTTCTACAATTTATATGGCTCCCGGAAATATTATCAATAGTGTATCTTTTGAAATTTTAAGCCTTACCATAGCTTTCTTGCTGAATTATCGAAAAGAATTAAGAGCCATGAACGCAAAAATTATTCAGGCTAAAAGAAAAAGTGAGGAACTAAGTACCGCACTTATTAAAGTTCAGGAAAATGAAAGAAACATCATTGCTAGAAATCTTCACGACGGACTAGGAAATACCATGAATGCCCTGCGCTTGCTATTAGAATCCAGATCTGATAACAAAAAACAAATTGACGGTGTTTTTGATTTGGCGCAAATTCAATTTAAAAATCTGATTTTTCAAATTTCACCTAAGAATATAGAAAGTGTTGGCCTTTTTAAAACCATTCAGCAAGATTTAAAACTATTGGAAAATACTAATATCGAAATAAACCTGACCGTACTTGGAAAGGATGAGTGTATAGGAACTATAAAAGCGGTTAATATTTACAGAATCTTCCAAGAGCTTATGTCCAATATCATAAAGCATGCTAAAGCAACTGTAATAGATATTGTTATAAATTGTGATGAAAAAACATGTAGCCTACAATTAGAAGATAATGGTATTGGTCTAAAAAGTAAATTCACAAAAGGCATGGGGATAAAGAATATCAAATCTAGAGTATCTTATCATCAGGGGATTTTTCATATGGAAAATACCGAATTAGGGATGATAAGTATCATCGAAATACCTCTTGAAAAATGACAAAGATTAATTTAGTATTGGTTGATGATCACTCGCTTTTCACTGAAGGAATTATGCAAATTTTAGATCCGCTGGAAGATTTACAGGTGATTGCCAATTTTAGAGATGGTGAAACTATGCTCCAGTCAGACGAAATTCACAAAGCAGATGTACTGCTATTAGATATTAACCTACCGGGGAACTCTGGGATAAGTATAGCTAAAAAAATGAAACCTTATTTTGGCTCTTTAAAGATTATTTGTCTCTCTATGCTTTTTGAAGAAAATATCAGGCAGAAATTAACGAAAATCGGTGTTGCCGGATATTTACCGAAGTTTGTAAATACAATAGAGCTTATAGAAGCGATTATAAAAGTAGCTGAAGGTGAAAAGGTTTTTTATGAAGAAAAATCCAAAGCCGTTAACAATATAAAAGTCTGGACTACAGATTTTAAATTAACTAAACGAGAACTTGAAATTCTACAGCTCATTAAAGAAGGTAAAACTACTAAAGAAATTGCTGATCTTCTTTTCCGTAGTCAGTTTACCATAGAAACCCATCGTAAGAATATGATACGAAAACTGAACCTAAAAAATTCTAGTGGCTTATTGCATTTCGCAATGAAAAACTTAACAAGCGAATAAGTCATATAATTAAAAAAGGCTCCTAATCGGAGCCTTTTTCTATAATTATCTGGTAAGTTTTTTATACTTAATTCGTTTAGGCATAATATCACCACCAAGACGTTTTTTCTTGTTTTCCTCGTAGTCAGAGAAACTACCTTCAAAGAAGTATACTTGAGATTCTCCTTCAAAAGCAAGAATATGAGTACAAACTCTATCTAAGAACCAACGGTCGTGAGAAATTACCACAGCACATCCTGCAAAATTCTCCAAACCTTCTTCTAAAGCACGGAGTGTATTTACATCAAGATCATTGGTAGGCTCATCTAATAAAAGCACGTTTCCTTCTTCTTTTAAAGTCATTGCTAAATGAAGACGGTTACGTTCCCCACCAGAAAGTGCGCTTACCTTTTTATTTTGTTCGCTTCCGCTAAAGTTAAATCTACTTAAGTAAGCTCTGGAATTTACCTGTCTTCCGCCCATCATAATTAGCTCCTGCTCGTCGCTAAAGTTTTGCCAGATGGTTTTTTCAGTATCAATATTAGAGTGACTTTGATCTACGTAACTAATTTTAGCAGTATCCCCAACTTCAAAAGAACCTTTATCAGGTTGTTCTTCTCCCATGATCATTTTGAAAATGGTCGTTTTACCAGCACCGTTAGGACCAATAATTCCTACAATACCAGCCTGAGGCAAATTGAAATTAAGATCTTCGTATAGTAATTTATCGCCAAAAGCTTTGCTTACTCCTTTAGCATCGATCACATTATTTCCTAATCTTGGACCATTCGGGATGTAAATTTCAAGTTTCTCATCCATCTGTTTTTGATCCTGACTAAGCAATTTATCGTAATTCTTAAGACGCGCCTTCTGCTTAGATTGGCGACCTTTAGGATTCATCTTAGACCATTCTAACTCTCGCTCTAAAGTTTTTTGTCTTTTGCTTGCTTGTTTTTGCTCTTGTGCTAAACGTTTAGATTTTTGATCTAACCAAGAAGAATAATTTCCTTTCCATGGGATACCTTCTCCTCTATCTAATTCTAATATCCATCCGGCAACATTATCCAAGAAATAACGGTCGTGAGTTACCGCAATTACAGTTCCTTTATATTGCGCTAAATGATGCTCTAACCAGTGTACAGATTCAGCATCCAAGTGGTTAGTAGGCTCATCTAATAAAAGAACATCTGGTTCTTTTAAAAGTAAACGACAAAGCGCAACACGTCTTCTTTCCCCACCAGATAATACTGAAATTTTCTTATCAGCCTCCGGAGTTCTCAAAGCATCCATTGCAATTTCTAGCTTGGTATCTAATTCCCATGCATTGCTTGCGTCGATTTTATCCTGAAGTTCTGCCTGCTTATCCATAAACTTCTGCATCTTATCTGCATCTTCATAAACTTCAGGCAAACCAAACATATCGTTGATTTTGTTGTATTCATCTAGAATAGCTACCGTTTCAGCAGCGCCTTCTTTTACAACTTCAAGCACTGTTTTCTCTTCATCTAGTTCTGGTTCCTGTTCTAAGTAACCAACGCTATATCCTGATGAGAATACCACATCGCCCTGGTAATTATTATCTCGCCCGGCGATAATTTTCATTAAAGTAGACTTACCCGAACCGTTAAGACCAAGAATCCCGATTTTTGCTCCGTAGAAAAAACTCAGGTATATATTTTTTAACACCGGTGTATTCGCCGATTTGTAGGTTTTGGTAACCCCACTCATCGAGAATATCACTTTCTTATCATCTGCCATGTAATTATTTAATTTTTGGTTGAATCAATTTAATTTAAAATCGAGTTTCATTCCATAGAAAAGAAACAAAACCGAGCAAAAATACAAATAAACGAATACAATTTATTTGTGATCGCCTAAAAGTCGAAGTAAAAGAATAAGTTGACCAGTATGATGGGCATTATGCTCAATCACTAAAAGTAGTTCTCTTAATAAAGAATGCTTATCGCTATTCTTTACCGGCGTGTCTAAATCGTTAGACTCATCCTGAATATATTTCGACAATTGCTCTCTTTCCTTAAAAAACTGCTCTTTTAGCTGCTCCCATTCCTGCTCACTTTCTGGTGTTTGCTTTTGGTCCCAATAGCCTTCTGGCCATTTTGGAGTTTTGTAATCATCTAAGATTATATAATCCAGAATATCTTTTTGGGTATAGGTAATGTGAAAAAATATCTCATAAAAAGAATAAGGTAAATCATATATTCGCTTACCAATATTATCAAATGAGATTTCTTCTAATACTTTGGTGATAGGCATAAATGCTTCACCACCATTAAGATGTTTTACTAACTGTTCTCTCTCCATATAGCTATCTTCTTTTAATTTATGATCAAATTCGGCCTTTTAGGGCATTAAAAACCCAGGAAATGGCAAAAAAACCAATTCCTACTACAGAAAAACCTATTGCATGATCTTTATATTTTAAAACACCCAGTAGTACAATCGCAGTGGCTATCAAAAAAATAATGAACGACGCCCATGCGAAAATGGAGTTCTTATTTAATCCCATAAAATGTTATTTATTACAAATATCGCATATTTTGATTAGTATTTTAAAAATCAAATAGCCTGTATTTTGTATTTTAGCTAATATTGTGAATTTTTTTAAACTATTTTTGAAAAGAATCAAGCAAACTACGGTTAAAATTCATTTTTGCTCACCATAAAATTGCTTCCAAAAAACTGTATATATGGATATTAACTTCAATAAAAATGAAGATCATAATAAAATACTAGTTTCAGATTTAAACCATCATCTTAAAAGAGTGTATTTGGGAGGTGGTGAGAAACGTATAGAAAAACATCATGTAAAAGGAAAAATGACCGCCAGAGAGCGGATCGATTTTTTATTGGATGCACCCCAAGAAGCTATAGAAATAGGTGCTTTTGCCGGTGATGGCATGTATAAGGAACATGGGGGCTGCCCTAGCGGCGGCGTTGTTGTGAAAATCGGAAAAGTCTCTGGTAAGCAATGTATCGTTGTTGCCAACGATGCGACGGTAAAAGCAGGTGCATGGTTTCCGATCACAGGAAAGAAAAATCTAAGAGCACAGGAAATTTCTATAGAAAACAAACTACCGATTATCTATCTAGTAGATAGCGCAGGGGTTTATTTACCAATGCAAGATGAGATTTTCCCAGATAAAGAACATTTCGGAAGGATTTTCAGGAATAATGCCGTTATGAGTAGCATGGGAATCACTCAAATTGCAGCTGTAATGGGCAGCTGTGTTGCTGGTGGTGCTTATTTACCTATTATGAGTGATGAAGCCATTATTGTCGAAAAAACCGGAAGTATTTTTCTTGCCGGCAGTTATTTAGTAAAAGCAGCTATCGGCGAAACTATCGATAACGAAACGCTTGGCGGTGCTACAACACATACTGAAATTAGCGGGGTTACCGATTATAAAGCCAAAGACGATAAAGATGCGCTCACAAAAATTCAAAACATTATGGATAAAATTGGCGATTTTGATACCGCTGGTTTTAACCGAAAAAAGTCAACTCAGCCTAAATTGGACCCTAAGGAAATCTTCGGAATTTTACCTAAAAAGCGCTCAGATCAATATGATATGATGCAAATCATTGAACGTTTGGTAGATGATTCTGAATTTGAAGAATATAAAAAAGGTTATGGTGAAACCATCATTACCGGATATGCTCGCATGGATGGATGGGCGGTTGGAATTGTAGCCAATCAGCGTAAAATTGTAAAAACCAAAAAAGGCGAAATGCAATTCGGTGGCGTGATCTACTCCGATTCTGCCGATAAAGCCACTCGTTTTATTTCGAATTGTAATCAAAAGAAAATTCCGTTAGTATTTCTTCAGGATGTTACCGGATTTATGGTAGGAAGCAAAAGTGAACATGGCGGAATTATAAAGGATGGTGCCAAAATGGTTAATGCAGTAAGTAATTCTGTCGTACCAAAATTCACTATTATTCTTGGCAATTCTTACGGGGCTGGAAATTACGCAATGTGCGGCAAGGCTTACGATCCAAGACTTATCGTTGCCTGGCCAAGTGCCGAGCTTGCCGTAATGGGCGGCACACAGGCCGCGAAAGTTTTAGCACAAATCGAAACCGCTTCATTAGAAAAAAGAGGCGAAAAGGTGGATGCTGAAAAAGAGAAAAAGGTTTTTGAAAAAATCAAAGCTCGATACGACGAGCAAACTTCAGCATATTATGCCGCTGCAAGATTATGGACAGATGCAGTAATAAATCCTATGGATACCAGAAGATGGATTTCAACGGGAATTGAAGCTGCCAATCATGCTCCTATCGAAAAAGATTTTAATTTAGGTGTTATTCAAACTTAACAGAAGTCTTTTTCAACCTTCTCATTCATATAAATATCAGAATTCAGGATCTTAATATTTTGGTCTACATTTTGAAATGGCTAAAATGCGTAAAGTTAAGATTGGTCCTGAACAAGATCTATTTAGTGAAATCTCAAAAAACAACCAAACCTCAAATAACTAGTTTAAAACCACATTGTTTAATTTAATCATTAGAAATGAAAAAATTTTTTTCAACATTTTTATTTTCAATACTCGCTTTTGCAGCTTCCTCACAAGTGCTAAGCAACAAAGAAAAATATACCGAAGCTGATACGCTCCGCGGTTCCCTTCGAGCAGAGCGCGCTTACGATGCTTTAAAATATCATCTAAAATTAAAGGTAGATCCTTCAGAAAAATATATTGGTGGTAGTAATGTTATCACCTTTAAAATGGAACAAAAACTACCAACAATGCAAATCGATTTATTCGAAAATATGAATATCGATTCGATCGTATTCCACAGAAAAAACCTTGAATATAACAGAAAATACAACGCTGTTTTTGTGGAATTTGAAGAAGCTTTAGCTAAAAACACTACCGATTCTTTAGAGTTTTTCTATTCAGGACATCCAATTGTAGCTAAAAACGCTCCCTGGGATGGCGGTTTTGTATGGACTGAAGACGAAGATGGAAATCCTTGGGTTGGTGTTGCTGTGCAGGGAACCGGTGCAAGTCTTTGGTACCCAAACAAAGATCACCAAAGTGATGAGCCAGATGGTGTTCAGTTAGATATTGCCGTACCAAACGGACTAATGAATGTCTCTAACGGAAGAATGATTGGTAAAAAGGATTTAGGAAATGGGTATACCGAGTGGAGTTGGAAAACAGTAAATCCTATAAACAACTACGATGTGATGATTAACATCGCTAACTACGAGCATTTTTCAGATAAATTTCAAGACCTAACTTTAGATTATTACGTACTTCCTTACAATCTTGATAAGGCCAAGAAACAATTCAAAGAAGTTCAGGATATGATGGAATGCTTCTACGATAAAATGGGACCTTATCCGTTTGTAGAAGATGGCTATAAATTAGTGGAAACTCCTTATTTAGGAATGGAACACCAAAGTGCAGTGGCTTACGGAAACAAATACATGAAAGGCTACTTAGGCCGAGATCTATCTGGAACCGGAGTTGGGTTGAAATGGGATTACATTATCATACACGAGTCTGGTCACGAATGGTATGGAAATAGTATTACTGCCAAGGATATCGCAGATATGTGGATCCATGAGGGTTTCACTACTTATACTGAAGCTATTTATACAGAGTGTGGATGGGGAAAAGAAGCAGCTTTGAAGTATATTAAAGGACAGCGTAAGAATATTCAAAACAGAGAAACTATAATCGGTGATTATGGCGTAAATGCTGAAGGCTCTGGCGATATGTATTATAAAGGTTCTAACTTACTAAATACGATTAGAAGTATATACGATGATGATGAGCTTTGGTGGAATACGCTTAGAGATTATACCGCGACTTACAAACATAAAGTTATTAAAACACAAACAGTAGAAGACTTCTTTAACAAGCCGGTTGAAACTGATTTACAACCTGTATTTGATCAGTATTTAAGACATAGTAGAATACCTGAATTACAATTCAAAAAAGATGGTAAAACTTTCGCTTATCGTTGGAGAGCAGATGTCGAAGGATTTGATATGCCAGTAGATGTTTTTATCGATGGAAAAGAAACTCGTTTAAAGCCAACAACGGAATGGAAAAAATTAGATAAAAAAGTTTCTAGTGAAGATTCAATAAAACTCAATGATCTTGAATTTTACGTAAACATGAGTTTTAAATAAACCCCTATTTTAAAAACGGAAGAGACTAAAGGTTGAAATTAGATAATTTCAGCCTTTATTTTTTATATACCTTCTATAGTTTCTCTGCTGCCTTAAAAAATAAAATAAGGCAGAAAAAACAAAAAGATAAATACCGAACGATTATATAAAATAACTCCAAAAAAAAACGCTTAGGGATAAAATTTTAATTGATATATTGCAAAACGTAAAACTAATTACTTAAAATTCATGAAGAAATTATTACTTTTTGTTGTTTTATTATCTCTTTTTAGCTGTACTGACGACGACTTAACACCCGACACATCAAATGAAATTATTATTCTAGAAGACATTAGTTATCAATCATTTGATCAAGAAAAAATATTAAATACTGTAATCAATAATCATACAAGGAATAAATCCCTCCTTAATGCAAAAGGACATACCGAAAAATTTTCAGAAAAGAAATTTTTGATCGACACCACCAAAATACAAAAAATTATTAAAGACGGAAAAACCTCTTACACCTTTCATGTAAAGAGTAATGAAGCAAGTGATAATTCCTTTGAAAATATAGTGTTACAGGAGCAGGAAAATTATAAGTTTAGAGCTTATTTAATTAGATACACCCCCTCGGAACCAATAGATAAATTTGGAGAACACCATTCTTTTAATTTTAAGGGTACCAGAAAAATAACCGAAATATCGACTAATGATATATACTATTTAAATTCAACTTATGGCGGTCAATTCACTACGGTATGTAACACAATAATAGAAATTTGGTGTGATTATGGGCACCCTCACCTAGCGGGAGAGCAATGTTTTATAGAGGCCAGCTCCAAAAATGATGAGAGGTTGTATGTCAAACCAAGAAAGGTATGCAGCACAATACGTAATGAAGAAGATCCAGGAGAAAATCCAACACCTGGAATAGGAGATGACGATTATAATAACGGTGGAGGCCCAGGAGGTCCTTCGTTCCCTGGGGAAGATATAATTACTAACCCTAATCCGGATGGAAGCTATACCGACATTGATGGCGGTGATGTAATTAGCCATATTTTAAATTTAGATTTGGTAAACGAAAGACCATGGCTTGGGAGTCACCAAAATATTTATAACGAAATAAAATATTTTTTGGATACAAACAAAAATCCAGATGGCAGTTATAAAGAAAATATTATTGAGGAGGCCAGGATGCGCGTTAAAGTTGAAATGGCTGATGATAATCGCTGGAACTTTTCTGAAAAAGGCACTTTTCGTGATAGATCCGGCTTAAAATACAAGGCGACCTATAAACCTTCTCCAGCCGAAAAAATGTATCTACTGGAAAATGGTTTGGTATTATATCAATCTTCTACCAAACGTGCTATTAACCCACAAGATCTCCTAAATCTGGCCAATACTGAACCAGAAATAGAAGGATATCACTATATCTATAATTACAACATTAAAAGATGGTATGAGTACAGATTACCTAAGAATACAGTCGATAATACCGCAGATTTAGATTTTTTAATTAAAGGATTTTGGAAAGTCGCTAAATTAGTGGGTAGATATGCTACGCCCATTGAAGACGGTATAATCTTAATTGACGGAAAAGATTTTGACGGAGAACTGGCCAATCAATATGCAGCCGGTGGAATGATATTAGTTTCTATTGTCCCCGGAGGAAAAATATTAAAACCCGCAACAAAAATTATTGCTGGAGCAACAAAGTGGGTTAAAATAATTAAAATAGCAGATGGAAAAGTTATACGCTGGACTTCTAAGATTGCAAATAATTTAGTTGATTTTGGAGCATATAATAGTAGTAAATTTAGAAAACAATTAGGTCTTATGGTAGGAGATGCCACTCAGCAAGCCCATCATATATTATCGAGAAATCTTAGAAATCATAGAGTTATACAGAAAGCTGCAAAGTATGTGGATGAGCCATTTCATATTGATGAATTATTGAATGGTATTCCAGTCGAAACTTGGAGAAATCAGTTTAATCATTTTGCATATGATGCCAGAGTTAAAGCTTTACTGGATAATATTCCTGCTTCTCTTTCAGACAAGAAATCCTATGAACAATTAAAAGAGATAATTGAATATATCAGCCAAGTAATAACTGATAATAAAAATAAACATTTAAACGATTTAAATTTTTAATAAAATTATGGTATACAAAATTGAATCCAGTATAAATCAAGAAGAAATTGGTATTTATCCACAAATTGAAGAGGCCATTTATAATTGTGACCCATTAAACGATGTTCAATTTATTGACAATATTGGTAAAAAAGAAATATCGTTTGAGCCGAAAACTGCGATTGGGATATTAAATAAAGATGCATTATTGACAGATCTTCTTAGTGCTCCAATTATGGGCTTTTCAGAAAAACTTTTAGTAAGTAATAAAATGAAGAATATTTTGGATAACTATATTAAAGATAATTTCCAATCATTTAAATGCAAAATAAAAATAAGTCCATCACAAATCGTGGATTATTGGGTATTGAATCCTATCAAATTTAATAAACAATTAATTGATTATAAAAAGTCAGAAATTTATTTAATGAGAGGAGTACTACAAAAAGTTAAAAAGATAAATGTTTCTACATATAAAGAGTTTAAGGCAGAATCAATTGAACTATTGAGAAATAAAGATGAACTTATTAATATAAAATTTGTAAACTTATTTCTTAAACCAAATGATGTTCCCTTTTTTGCAATAGACAATGTAAAAGGAGGTTTTAAATACTTTATTTCTAAAGAAGTAAAGAATATCATGATTAAATCTAAGATCACTGGTGTTCATTTTGAAAAGCAAGAATAAAATTCAATCTTGAACGAAGCAAGAAAATATTAAAAAAGATTTGACATAAAGCTTTTTCTTAAAAATAAATTATAAGATTCAATGATCTTGAATTTTACGTAAATATTAGTTTTAATAAAAATACGAGTTATAATAGCTTAAGAATAAAGCCTGAAATTCGATAATTTAAGGCTTTGTTTTTCAATCTTATGTTAGTCGTTGTTTCCTACCCATAACAAAATACAGCAAGGTCCCGAAAAAACTGAAAAAGATCACAACAAGTAACCAAACGATCTTATCGTTTCCTTTAAAATCGTTTCTTACAATATCGATTATCGCCAACAAAGGGAATAATAATGCAAATAAACAGGTAATTAAGATGAGAATGAGTTGCAGGGCGCCAATAGCCAATGTTTGATGTAGCATAGTTGATTGAATTTTTATAAATCTAAGACTTTTCGTCTAAAAAAAGTCATTTTGATGAAAAATCACTAATCTTTTTCCTCCAGCTGAAAAATTTCATTGACAGAGCATTCGAAAATTCTTGATAGTTTTAAAGCCAAAATTGTAGAAGGTGCATATCGATTTTTCTCTATAGAATTTACTGTTTGTCTGGAAACTCCAATTAATTTTGCCAAATCCTCTTGGGTCATACTCTTTTTAGCCCGTTCAACTTTGATTGTATTTTTCATTAGTTAAACTTTCTAGTGTAAAAGAAAATTCCAAAATACCATAAGAACATGGTAAATAACAATTGATGAGCTTGAATATCATTTTCCCATCTTCCTTCAAAAATTATATTAACGAACGGAGATATAATAATAAAACCAACGCCATAGAGAAAAGTAGAAGCAAATGCTATTATCCTCAATTTCAAAGTACGCTCGTCTTCAATACTTTCTTTCGATACAGCTAAAATTAGTAAAGCCACAAGCAAAGTATTCCAAAAAATATTCTTTGCTAGTTCCTTTTCTATAAATAATATATCAAAGATATTAAGAAGAAAAAATACAATGGAAATAACCAATATTGAATATCCAAAAATTTTAAATTTATGCGGAAGTAATTTAAGATCTGTATTTTTCATATGTAAAGACTTTAAGTCTAAATGACAAAAATACTTTACATTTATGAGTTTTAAAAATTTTGATGAAAAATTATATTTTGAAATCTATATTAATAGAGAGAATAACGATATTCAGAAATATAAAAGCAGATAGTACTTTTTCAGTAATAAAAGTTCATCTAACTCACCCTACTTTTAAGAGTATTATCTCGATGAATTTTACCGCTGCTGGTTTCCTCAAATTTTTCAACAAAATAAATCTTTTTAGGATGCTCAAATCTTTCTAAAGACTTAAGATTAGATATTTTAGCTTTCATTTCTGTGAGGTGTTCTTCTGAAAAGGCAGCTTCAATAAATAGCACTAATTTGTTTCCTAATGAATCATTTGGCAGAGAGGTAATAAAAAAGCGAGAATCTATAATTTTACCAAGTTTTTTCTCTATTTCTTCAGGATGTAACTTTACGCCACCACTATTGATTACATTATCAATTCTACCTTTCCAATTGAATTTCTTATACGTCACAATTTCTACCACATCATTTGTAGTAATAATTTCGTCGGAAAGTTTTGGTGCTTTGATTACCAAACAATCCCGCTCGTCTTTACTAATATTGATATTGGGCAATACTTTAAAAGGCCGTGCTTGCTTTTTCTTTTTAGTAGGATTAATTCTACGAGCCGCGATATGCGTAATGGTTTCGGTCATTCCGTAAGTTTCGTAAACTTTGGTATTAACCTCTTTAACCATCTTTTGAAGTCTAAGCGACATTGCTCCTCCACCTACAATTAGTTTTCTAACTAAATGCAATCGCCCAACAGAATTATCTAATTGAAAAGGTATCATTGCACAAAAATCATAGATTTTAAAAACCTGATCTAACGGTGTAGAAGAAGGCGGTACCAAATCGAGTTGCCAACCGCAAATTATAGCTCTAATGATCATCATTTTCCCTGCAATATAAGTTGCGGGAAGACAAAGTAAGGCTTTGGTATCTTCTGGCAGATCAAAATATTTGGCAGTGGCCATAGCCGAATTTGCCATATATTCTTTTTTTAGCTGAATGGTTTTTGGCTTTCCTGTAGAACCTGAAGTTTTAACCTCAACAAAATCGTGAGGTTTTAACCATTCTAAGATGAAGTTTCCTACTTCTTCTTCAAAAGCTTCTCCTTCTTTTATAAACTTAAATGCAAGTTGGCGCAATTCTGCGTTACTGTAATGCTTTTTATTCAGCTTAAAATTAGGATGCGTTTCTGGAACCTTATAATAGTCTGCCATGTTATCAAAAATCAATAAATCCTGACTAATCAAAGTTATTAAATTGCTACGATTATTTAAATTTAATTAATTTTTAGTAATCTTTCTTAATTTCTGACAAATCTTCAATATCATTTATCTCAGAAACCTGTGAAACGATAGGTTGTTGTACTTTACCGAATAGACGAGTTCCCCAGTTATTCCATTTATACCGCTTAGCGTAGATTAGTAAAATAATAGGATTTATAACTAATGCCCCAATCCAGACTTCCCAATCTGCAGTAGGATTAGAAATATCTCTTAAAATAGATTCAGTGTTAAATGCTGTCCAATCTGCAGTAACCAATAACGAAGCTACAAGGTTATTTGCGGCGTGAAAACCTAAAGAAAGTTCTAATCCCTCATCCATCAGCGTCATGACACCCAGCATAATTGCAGTTCCAAAATATGAAACCATTACTAAATCTCCCATCTGCGTCACTTCTGGATTTGCATAATGCATTGCTCCAAAAATAAAAGAAGTAATCACTAATGGAATCCAGCGATAGCCCGTTTTTATTCCTATTCCCTGCATTAAATAACCTCTGAAGAAATATTCCTCAAAACTAGTTTGCAGTGGTACAAATACAACTGCAATAAGCATTAAAATCAGAAAAGGAACCAAATTGAAATTAAAGACGTAATCATCGGGACTTACGAAGAAATAATCTACTAAAATCAATATTACATTTAATATGGCTATGGTAGAAAATGAAAACCAAAATCTACTCCAATCTATCTTATTTCTGCTGGTTGTTAGGTTGGTGATGCTATTTTTATGAATCCCCTCGTTTAACAAAAAGAGTACTAATAGAGATAAAGCAAAACCCAACAACATAAAGAAAAAAGTGGTATTGCTACTAAAATCAGACATCATTCGATTCTGGTCGGAAAAAACAGCTATCAGTTTTTCATTATAGCCATATTTGAACCCTAAAGCAATAATAAATGGAAGAGTTTGTAAAATAACCCAACTAAAAAAAATTGCTATCGTACCAAATAAATACCTTGCACCGCTGCTCTTGCCTTTAAAGGCCTGCTCTATATACATTCTTTAATTTAAAAATTGAAATCCCAGGTATTGTTGGGATTATAACTAATTTCTCCGTTTTTTACCTCTAATGGACTTTCTATATTGTTGGTGTACAAACTTCCCGTTCCTAATCCTTGTGGCATTCTTACCTTCTGTTCGTAGGTAAACTGTGAAATCGCATTTAGCCCAATATTACTTTCTAAAGCGCTTGTATTCCACCAACCAATATTATTAGCTTCTGCCAGATCTATCCATTGTTGAGTTCCTTTGAAACCACCGATCAAACTCGGTTTAAAAATTAAGTATTGTGGCTGTATAGTTTGTAGCAATTTCTCCTTTTTTGTTACATCAAAAACGCCTATTAGTTCTTCATCCAAAGCAATAGGCAACGGAGTTTCATCACAAAGCTTTGCCATTTCTTCCAAATTTCCCTGCTTTATCGGCTGCTCAATACTGTGAAGATCTAATTCACTTAAATGCTTTAATTTTTCTAATGCATTTTTAGGATCAAAAGCACCGTTGGCATCAACACGTAGTTCTATTTCTTCTGCGGAATATTGCGAGCGAATATACTTCAGCAATTCTAACTCAGTTTCAAAATCGATGGCTCCGATTTTCATTTTTATGCAATTGAAACCTGACTTCAATTTATCTTCAATCTGAGATTTCATAAAAGTCTTCTCGCCCATCCATATTAAACCATTAATAGCTATCGCGTCTTTGCCCTGAGTAAAAGGGGAAGGAAATAAATCGAATTTAGATTTACTTTCTAAAGATTGAAACGCCATCTCTATCCCGAATTGAATACTAGGGAATTCTATTAATTCTGCCCAAAGTTTATCTTTTCCTAATTCGATATTATCGCAAGCCCACTTCAACTGTTGTTCATAATCTGGGCGATCGTCGATACTTAATCCTCTTAAGATTCCACATTCCCCATAACCCAAATTATTGCCATTTTCAATTTTGATAAACCAGGTTTCCTTAACAGTAAGAACGCCCCGGGAAGTTCCACTGGGGCGTTTAAATTCTAAAATATGTTTTTTATATGTTGCTTGCATTTATACACTCATCTTTTCTCCAATTTCCATTAAAAGGAGTTCTTTTCCTTTATCGGCAAATTTCTTTTTAGATTCAGCATGATCTATTTCAATATATCCAAAGGTATCATAATGACAGCCTACGATACGATCACATTCAATAAAATCACTGGCTACTATAGCTTCATCGACTCCCATAGTAAAGTTATCGCCAATTGGCAACACAGCTAAATCAAGCTTGGTAAATAACGGAATTAACTTCATATCCATACTTAGCGCAGTATCTCCGGCAATATATAGATTTTTTTCTCCCGTTTGAATTACAAAACCTCCTGGCAAACCACCTGAAGCCCCATCTGGGAAGGTACTACTATGCCAAGCTTGTACGTATTTTACTTTTCCGAAGTCAAAATTCCAGCTTCCGCCGTGATTCATAGGATGAACATTAAATCCTTTCTCTTCGTAATAGGAAGCAATTTCAGCATTACTAACAATTACAGCTTTCGGGTTATTCTTAGCAACGGTTTCCACATCTAGCACATGATCTTGGTGCGCATGGGTAACCAAAATAAAATCTGCTTTAATGGTATCTAATTCTACCTTTCCCTTTGCATTCTCGTTCCCTGATATAAAAGGATCGACAATTACATTAATAGCTCCTATTGTGAGGCCAAGACAATTTTGACCGTAAAAAGTAAGTTCCATAATCAATTTCTTTTTTTTGAATTGCTTCTAAAATACAAATTGAGTTAAAGAGAAGCCGAATTTAGAATTCTATAATTTTGTTAAACTTCAACTTAAAATATTTGCCCTAAACCAAACAATATGGACATTGCGAAAGTACATAGTGCCAATATTTTTAATTCAGGATCTAGCAAAGCCGGAGACTCGTTTTGCATTACTCTTTTTATATGAAGCACAAGTGGAATGAAAGTGACATAAAAAATAAGATCATCCCAACCCCCATAAAATAATGCGGAGTAAATTACCATCAATAATATAGCACCAAGAATTAGAAAATAATGATAGGTTTTGGCTGCTTTTTGGCCCAATTTTACCGCTAGCGTGATTTTACCTGATTTTTCATCTGGAATACGATCTCGCATATTATTAAGATTAAGTACTCCTGCACTTAATAGTCCGATTGCCGCAGCAGGCATTAGCACTGTCCATTCTAAATTATTCGCATACAGAAAAAAGGAGCCAAAAACTCCTACAATTCCGAAGAAAATAAATACGAATATATCGCCTAAACCGCGATATCCATAAGCCGAATTGCCAACTGTATATTTAATCGCAGCGACTATAGAAGCTACACCTAATCCTATAAAAACCAAGCTATATAAAAAATTTTCTCTTCCAAACGAAGCATATATTAATAACACAGCCAGTATAAATGTAAGAATAGAAGTCGCAATAATGCCGTTCTTCATTTCAGCATGTGTAATTAAGCCGCTTTGTATGGCTCGCTGAGGACCAATACGCTCATCGTTATCGGTTCCTTTTACTCCGTCGCCATAATCATTGGCGAAATTAGATAAAACCTGTAATCCTAAAGTTGTCGCAAGTGCTAACGAGAAAATACCTAAATTAAAATATCCTTGCTGGGCAGCGATTGCAGTTCCTACTAAAATACCCGAAAGTGATAAAGGCAACGTTCGTAATCGGGCAGCATTTACCCAGGAATTTATTTTCTTCATTTAACGCATAATTTTTACTAAAACTTCTTTTAAAAGATCTCCCGAGGATAAGTTTACTGCTCCCACTCCCTTACTCTTTACATCGGCCTCTTGCAAAACACTAATGGCGTAGCTCACTTTTTTCATCGGATAATTTCTAGCTGCCACCGTATAGTCATTTACAAAATAGGGATTCACTTTTAGTTGTTTTGCCACATTCATTTTAGATTTATCGGGCAATCCATGATATTGCAAAATTTGTGAAAAGTAAGAGAACAATAGTGAAATTGTTACTACTAAAGGGTTGTCCTTAGGATTCTGAGAAAAGTAATTTATGATGCGATGGGCTTTAATTTCGTCTTTAAGGCCAACAGCTTTACGCAGCTCAAAATTATTGAAATCTTTACTAATACCTATATTTTGTTCGATGAGCTCTGGAGTAACTTCGGTTCCTTTTTCACAAACCAATTGCAGTTTTTGTAACTCGTTATCGATTTTACCCAAATCTGTACCTAAAAATTCTACCAGCATTTGCGAAGCTTTAGGTGAAATTCCCAAGCCTCTAGATTTTAAATTCTTTACTATCCAATCGGAAACCTGATTTTCATAAAGCTTTTTACTATCTAAAATTACTCCGCTCTTTTTGATGGTTTTATAGACCTTCTTACGTTTATCTAGTGTTTTGTGCTTGTAACATAAAACTAAAACCGTAGTCGGTTGTGGATTCTCGGCATAATCGCTCAATTTATCTATCGTTCGTGATAAATCCTGTGCTTCTTTAACGATTACCACCTGCCGCTCGGCCATCATAGGATAACGTTTGGCATTTCCTACAATTTCATCGGGATTGGTATCCCTACCGTACATGATTATCTGGTTGAAGCCTTTTTCGTCTTCCTGTAGCAAATGATCTTCAATATAATCGGCAACTTTATCTACAAAATAAGGTTCGTCACCCATCAAAAGATAAATAGGCGCAATCTTTCCGTTTTTAATATCGGTAACAATCTGTTTAGCGTCGTCCATGCAGAAAAGAAACTTTTAGGCTGAAATTAGTTTTACCTCTAAAGGCTTTTGGATGTTGTATTCTTTAGTATTTTTGGGGTCTATGATCGACCTCAATTTTCCAAAATATAATTTCAGGTTCAAAAATAGTCAAAATAAAATAGCTGTTTTTGACGAACTGCGGAAAAAATTTATAATTCTAACTCCAGAGGAATGGGTGCGCCAACACTGTGTACAATTCTTAATAAAAGAAAGAGAATTTCCTAAAAGTTTGATTAATGTAGAGAAGCAACTGAAGCTAGGTAAGTTAATCAAGCGTTACGATGCAGTAGTTTATAATAGTGACGGAAGTATTCATCTAATTGTAGAGTGTAAAGCACCGCATATTAAAATCACACAAAATGTTTTCGATCAAATTGCACAATATAACATGACTTTAAATGCAGATTATTTAATGGTCACCAATGGATTGTTGCATTATTATTGCAAAATGGATTACGAAGCAGGAGAATATCAGTTTTTACCAGAAATCCCGGCATATAAACAAGCATAAATGAAAGTAGCAGTTGTTATTTTAAACTGGAATGGGAAAGACTTGCTTAAACAGTTTTTACCATCGGTCATTCAATTTTCTACGGAAGCAACTATTTATGTCGCCGATAATGCTTCAACCGATGATTCGATAGAATTTCTACGGAATAATTATCCTGAAGTAAAAATTATTCAGAATAAAGAAAACGGAGGATATGCTAAAGGATATAATGATGCCCTGAAGCATCTTTCCGAAGAAATCTTGATCCTTTTAAATAGTGATATTGAAGTTACCAAAAATTGGTTAGAACCGATTTTAGATATTTTCAGCAAAGATTCTAAAACCGCTGTAGCACAGCCAAAGATCTTAGATTATAAAAAGAAAGATCATTTTGAATATGCTGGTGCAGCCGGAGGTTTTATTGATAAGTTTGGTTATCCCTATTGTCGTGGAAGAATATTCGATTCGGTTGAAAAAGATTACGGACAGTTTAATGATAATGCTGAAATTTTTTGGGCTAGTGGTGCCTGCTTAGCGATTAGAAATAAAGTGTTTGAGCAAATTGGAGGTTTTGATGAAGATTTCTTTGCCCACCAGGAAGAAATTGATTTATGCTGGAGAATTAAAAATTTTGGATACAATATAAAATACGCGGGCAATTCTATCGTTTACCACGTTGGAGGAGCAACTTTAAATAAGATGGATCCTAAAAAGACGTATTACAACTTTAGAAACAGTCTTTTTATGCTTGTAAAAAACCTCCCCAAGAAAAAAATGCGTAAAATTGTGTTACAAAGAATGGTTTTGGACGGTGCCGCGGGATTAAAATTCCTATTTCAAGGTGATTTTAGCCATTTCACAGCCGTTTTAAAAGCTCATGCTCATTTTTATTCAAATTTTTCGAAAATGAATAAAAAAAGAAGTGAAAAATCGTCTAATATTCAGTATTTTGAGATTAAATCGGTTGTTTTTAAATATTTCATATTGCATAAAACGACTTATAAAAATATAATATAAAGCCTACCTAAAGTATTGTTAATACTACTTTTAAGCTTTATATTTTTTTGATACTTTTGGAAAATCTAACATTAACAATAATTACAACAAGTTATGAAAAAAATCATGCTTTTATCAGCCTCTGTGGCTATCTTGCTTTCATCTTGCGTATCTAATAAGAAATACGCTGAACTTGAAGCAAAACAAAAAGAAACTCAGGATCAGCTTAATACCGCCACTGTAAAATTGAACGCTTGTCTTGAAGATAAAACAGACATGACAGAGCGTATTAAAGTTCTCAATAATACAAATGCTGCATTATTGAACAACGTTGGTGATCTTGCTACGCTTTCTAAGAAAGAAGCTGAAAATCTTGAGCGTTCTTTAGAGAGCATCAAAGAAAAAGATCTTGCGATCAAAAGTATGCGTGATGCAATCAACAAGAAAGATTCTGTTACTCTAGCACTTGTTACTAGCTTAAAAGGAGCTGTTGGAAACATGAACGATGATGATATCGAAATCAATGTTGAAAAAGGTGTTGTTTACGTTTCTATTTCTGATAAATTGTTATTCGATAGTGGGCGTTATAACGTAACTAGCAGAGCTAAAGAAGTTCTTGGGAAAGTTGCTAGCGTAATTAAAAACAAGCCAGACATCGAGTTTATGGTAGAAGGTCACACAGATGATCAATCTATCTCTACTTCGATGTTCCAAGATAACTGGGATCTTTCTGTAAAAAGAGCTACTTCTGTGGTAAGAATCCTTCAGGATGAATTTAATGTAGATCCTAAGCGTATGACAGCTGCAGGTAGATCTTATTACATGCCAGTTTCATCTAACGATACTGCTGAAGGTCGTGCAAGAAACAGAAGAACAAGAATCGTAGTACTTCCTAAACTAGATCAGTTCTACGGAATGATTGAAGAAGGTATGGAGCAAGCTTCTAAAGCTTCAAACTAAGAAAATAAGATATTTTATTATATTGAAAAGCCTCGCAATTGCGAGGCTTTTTTTATTTTATCAATTTGATTTTACTAAGATTTCAAAAAATCTACCAAAATTTTATTAAGCTCATCTTTATGGGTAAAAATCAAACCATGCGGAGCTCCCTCGATCAATTTGAGTTGTATTTGAAATCAGCTGAAAGCTTCGTTTATTTTACCCCATATTTATTAAACAAGACTTTCCCAAGAAGCTCACGATTACTTTGTAGAAAATATTGCAAGTATCTTATAATCTGAAATTGCTTTTAAAATTAAAAACCCTTAGCATCGATGCTAAGGGTTTTTAATTTTTATAATATGTTTTTCAACTTACATTATTTCTAAGCTTCCTTTTCCTTCTCTTATAACTTCAGGTTCGGTAGTGGTCATATCGATCACAGTACTCGGAGTATTATCTCCATATCCTCCATCAATAACAATTTCAACAAGATTATCCCATTTTTCAAGAATCAATTCAGGATCTGTGGTATACTCAATAACCTCATCCTCATCTCTAATTGAAGTAGACACAATTGGATTCCCAAGCTCTTCGACAATAGCTCTACAAATATTATTATCTGGAATACGAATCCCGACAGTTTTCTTTTTCTTGAATACCGTTGGTAAATTATTATTTCCCGGTAGAATAAAAGTATAAGGCCCAGGTAAGCAACGCTTCAATATTTTAAATGTAGCGGTATCTATTTGCTTCACATAATCTGATAGATTACTTAAGTCGTGGCAAATAAAACTAAAGTTCGCTTTATCTAGTTTCACCCCTTTGATCTGAGCAATTTTCTCTAACGCAGTATTGTTAGTGATATCGCAACCCAAACCATAAACGGTATCGGTTGGATAGATCACAAGACCGCCATTTCGTAAAGTTTTTACAACTTTGGAAATCTCACGCGGATTTGGATTTTCGTTATATATACGAACAATCTCTGCCATATATTAATCTGCTTTTTTAACTTCTTTTTCTAGTTTTAGGACTTTGCTTCCATCCTCCTGCTCGATATACAAGGCTTTATTTCCCTGCTCTCCTTTTCTGGTAATCTCACTTCCATCGATAGTTTTGGTAACTTCTTCAGTATACGTTTCGGTTACTTTGCCAGTCGCAGTTCCGTTACCCCAATCCCACTTTACATTACTTCCTTTTTGAATCATCTTTTTTCTTTTCAAGGTAAAAAGAAAATCATATTCAGAATATCTGAATAACAGAAATTTAACTTGAACCCCATAATTCAATTCCGAGGTTATAAAACTAAAATGACTCTATTAAGAAAGCAATTTCAATTTTGCGAATCTTAGCAGCAGCTTTTTAATACCACCATTTTCAAAATTTATTTCAGCCTTTCTATCTTGTCCAACTCCATCGATTCCAAGAACTTTTCCTTTTCCGAAACGCATATGTTCTACTTCATTACCAACTTCAAGCTGAATAGCATTTGTAGCTTTGGCAGGCTCTGTAGCTGCTGGTCTTAATTTTCTTAGTTTCCTTAATTGCTCCTCGGTAGGCTTATGTGCCGGTGGTGGCGTACCTGCTTTTGGTTTTGTTTGCCGCAGTTTGGATTTATCAACCTCATCTCCAAAAATATCGGTATTGATAAGCGGTTTGTATTTATAATCATCCTGCGGAATCATATAATCTAAAAATTTCTCGTCTATTTCTTCAATAAATCGACTTGGCTCAGCGTCCACCAGTTTTCCCCAACGATATCTACTTTGCGTATAGGTTAGAAACGCCTGTTTCTCGGCTCTGGTTACCGCCACGTAAAATAAGCGACGTTCTTCTTCTAGCTCAGATCTCGTATTCATACTCATTCCAGAAGGGAATAAATCTTCTTCCAAACCAACAATATAAACGTATGGAAACTC
The DNA here is from genome assembly GCF_030409505.1 of Zunongwangia endophytica. Lineage (NCBI taxonomy): Bacteria > Pseudomonadati > Bacteroidota > Flavobacteriia > Flavobacteriales > Flavobacteriaceae > Zunongwangia > Zunongwangia endophytica. Next base: position 1,984,545 of record NZ_JAUFPZ010000002.1, read on the forward strand.
TAATCCCTTAGCCAAGTGAATCGTCATTAAGGCTACACGATCTTCATCTTCTGTTTCCTTATCTAAATCGGTTGCTAAAGCCACATCCTCTAAAAATTCTGCTATAGAACCATTAGCATCTGCCAGCTCTTTCTGTTCTTCAACAAAATCTTTAATACCGTTTAGTAATTCTTCAATATTCTCAATTCTGGCAATACCTTCTGGCGTTCCGTCTTTCTTAAGTTCCTGCACCAAACCGGTCTTTTTTGCTACAGTATCGGCTACGGTAAAGGCATCGGCATTCTGAGCCAAAATTGTAAAATGTTTGATCATATTTACAAAATTGTCCAGCTTTGTACGCGTGCTCTTAGTAATTTTAATCTCAGGAAGATGATCCAGATTTTCTAAAACTTCGAAAATCGATTTTCCGTATTTATTGGCAGCGATACTTAATCGATCCATCGTTGTTGCCCCAATACCTCGAGCCGGATAATTAATAACACGCTTTAAAGCTTCTTCATCTTTAGGATTTATTAATAATCGTAAATATGATAAAACGTCTTTAATTTCTTTACGTTGATAGAATGACAATCCTCCGTAAATTCGGTATGGAATATCTCTTTTTCGCAATGCATCTTCCATCGCACGACTTTGCGCATTGGTTCGGTATAAAATAGCGAAATCACCATTCGCCATTTGATTCTGCATCTTATTCTCGAAAATAGAACTTGCTACATATCTTCCTTCTTCACCATCGGTAAGCAATCTATTAACCACTATTTTTGGGCCATCATCATTAGCTGTCCAGACCACCTTATCCAGTTTGGTCTGGTTTTTATCGATAATCGAGTTGGCTGCATTTACAATATTTCCGGTAGAACGGTAATTCTGCTCCAAGCGGTACATCTCTACACCTTCGTAATCTTTCTGGAAGTTCAGGATATTATTAATATTCGCGCCTCGAAAGGCATAAATACTTTGCGCATCATCACCCACCACACATATATTCTGAAATTTATCAGACAATGCTTTTACAATAAGATACTGCGAGTGGTTGGTATCCTGGTACTCATCTACTAAAATATAACGGAAACGGTTTTGATATTTCTGAAGTACTTCAGGAAAGCGATTTAAAAGCTCATTGGTTTTCAGCAATAAATCATCAAAATCCATTGCTCCCGCTTTGAAACAACGCTGTACATATTCCTGATAAATTTCGCCCATTCTTGGCTTTTTGCTCATCGCATCGGCCTCCATTAATTCAGGATTATTGAAGTAAGCTTTCACAGTAATCAAACTGTTTTTATAAGACGAAATTCGGCTATATACCTGCTTATATTTATACACATCTTTATCAAGCTGCATATCTTTTATAATCGCTCTAATCACACTTTGTGAATCCTGCGTGTCATAAATCGTAAAATTGGAAGGATAACCTAACTTATCGGCTTCAAAACGCAAAATCTTAGCAAAAACCGAGTGGAATGTTCCCATCCACAGATTTTTAGCTTCACTTCTACCTACAATCTGCGCGATACGATGCTGCATCTCTCTCGCGGCTTTATTGGTAAAAGTTAGCGCAAGAATATTAAAGGCATCAATACCTTTACTCATCATGTATGCGATCCTATAGGTAAGCACACGGGTTTTGCCAGAGCCGGCACCCGCAATTACAATCATAGGACCTTCAATCTGCAACGTTGGTGCCCTTTGGGCATCATTCAATTCGGATAAATAAGCTTCCAATTCCTTCAAATTTTAAAAGCGTGAATTTAACCAAAATGAATCAATTTCTAAACTTAGCAGCTCATTAGTTTTAAACACCGATTAGCTTATTCAGAATAGTTTAGAATTTTTATTATTTTTAGTCAGATTACTTCATTACTCACTAATCAATTCCATTTTAACAATATTACATGAAAAAACTGTACTTTTTATCCCTCTCCTTTTTCTCTCTACTCAGTTACGGTCAGCAATTAGATAACGATATCCAAAAAGATATCACCTCTATAGAAGATAAGGTGATCGAATGGCGAAGAGATTTCCACGAGCATCCTGAACTCTCGAATCGTGAATTTGAAACTGCTGAAAAAATCACAAAACATTTAAAAAACCTAGGACTTAAAGTTGAAACTGAAGTTGCTAAAACCGGAGTAGTCGCTTTGCTGAAAGGTGATCATCCCGGAAAAGTGGTCGCATTACGAGCAGATATTGATGCTTTACCGGTAACGGAAAGAAATGATCTCCCTTTTAAATCTGAAGTAACTACCGAATTTATAGGAGCACAAACCGGAGTAATGCATGCTTGTGGTCATGATACGCACACCGCGATTCTAATGGGCGTTGCTGAAGTTCTTTCTAGGCACAAAGATAAAATTCATGGTACCGTAAAATTTATCTTTCAACCTGCTGAAGAAGGACCACCACCGGGTGAAGAAGGTGGCGCCGCATTGATGATCAAAGAAGGGGTTTTAAAAAATCCCGATGTAGATGCGATTTTTGGATTACATATAAATTCTGAAACACCTGTTGGCACCATCCGCTATAAACCTGAAGGTACGATGGCTGCGGTAGAACGTTTTGTGATCAATGTAAAAGGAAAACAGACCCATGGTTCACAACCCTGGAGTGGTACTGATCCTATTCTTATATCAGCAAAAATTATCGATGGTTTACAAACAATTATTAGCCGTGATTCTAAATTGATCGATGCTGCTGCGGTAATTACTGTTGGAAAAATAACCAGTGGCGTACGTTTTAATATTATTCCTGAAAGTGCTGAAATGATTGGAACTGTGCGAACGCTAGAACCAAATATGCGTGAAAAGATTTTAAGCCGAATGAGGGAAATGGTTCCTAAACTAGCTGAAGCATATGGCGGTGAAGCTACTATTGAAATTCAGAATAATACTGCGGTTACTTATAACGATATTGCACTAACCAGCCAGATGCTTCCAAGCTTACAAAAGGTGGCTGGTGAAGATCATGTAGAATTAGTAAAAGCAACTACGGGAGGCGAAGATTTTTCATTTTTTCAGGAAGAAGTTCCGGGTCTTTATTTCTTTTTAGGTGGACAACCTTTAAACAGTGATGAACCAGCGCCACATCATACGCCCGACTTTTTTATTGATGAAAGCGGATTATTACTCGGTGTAAAAGCAATGACACAATTGGCGTTGGATTATTTGAATCCGCCACAATAATAAACAGGAAATTCTAAAATTTCCGAAAGGTACTTTTTCTTTAACTTTGGCGTTTAAATCAAGAAAGGGTACCTTTCGATTTTAGAACAAATACCATGAGCGATACCGATTTATTGCAATTACTTTATACCATTTTACCAGCTTTGATTGTTGGAGGCGTGGCTTTTTATTTTTTTAAGACCTATTCTGAAAACGAAAACCGAAGACGCCGATTTCTTCTACATCAGGAAAATCAAAAAACAGCATTACCGTTAAAACTTCAGGCTTATGAGCGAATGGCTCTTTTCTTAGAACGTATTTCACCAGGAAATTTACTCGTTAGAATTCGCCCGGAAAATGCCGATAAAATTCAATATGCGAATACTTTGGTATCTGCGATCGATCAGGAATTTGAACATAATCTGGCACAGCAAATTTATGTTTCTAATGAATGCTGGAATTATGTAAAAACAGCCAAAAATGCTACTATTTCATTAATTAGACAGACCGCTGCAGATAACACGGTAGAAAATGCCGCGATGCTGCAGGAAAAAGTATTAACTATTCTAATGGACGAAGATGCACCAACGGTTGCTGCACTGACTTATGTAAAGAATGAAGTAAAGGAGTTTGTTTAATCTTTAGTTGATAGTTTTTAACTAAAGGCGTAAAAATACTTACAACGATCTATATTTCTGAATTAGATTTTATAATAGATTAGAATTACAATAAAACTTATCAAAGAAGAAAAATCATTCAAGCAAAAGAGAGATTATCAATAGTTTTCTTTAATGCAGATAAATTTTTATTACTCTAATGTGAAGAATTTTATTACTACACTTCTTTTACAACCATATCCTTTCTATTATGAAGGAAAAAGTCTAAGAATAATTATTATTCTTTTTTTATTCATGACCTTCTCTTTCAATTACGCGTTCGAACCTTTTAATGTCGAGTTTTCAGAACATAAAATGAATTATTTCTGGATATCGATAATTCATTCTATTACACCCGTAATCATTCTTATTATACTTTCTATAATAGGAAAATTATTTAGACTCGAACACAAATGGAATATAGCAAAAGAGGTGATTTTAATCTTACTTTTTTTTACCCTTGTAGGTCTAGGTCAATATTTGATTCGGGATTTGATTTATAATAACGAAAACAATTGGTCATTACATTATTTGCAAGAAGAGATTAGAAATACATTTTTAGTAGGCTCTTTATTTGTTACTATTTTAATCCCTTACAACTTCAATAGATTAAATAACAAACATAGGAGTAATGCAAATTCTTTGAATAATACAATTAACGATAATTCCAATTTAGCTTTCCATAGTAAAGACAGAATTAAAATTAACAATTTTGAATTCAACATAGACGATTTTATGTTCGCAAAATCTGAAGGGAATTATTTGGAAATATATCTTCAGAAAAATCCTCAGGATAAGGAACTAATTCGGGGTACGATGAAAAACCTAGAAGCTAATTTAAAAACACATCCATCCATAATTAAAACACATCGCTCGTATCTCGTAAATAGTAAATACATAGAAAACATTAAAGGGAATGCTCAAGGTTATCAACTTCAAATTGATCAATATATCGTTCCTGTCTCAAGAAATATGATTGAACATTTTAATTTAAACATGAAACGCGCATAAGAGGTTTTGCTAACTATCACAAAGGCTTGTCAACCATCACAAATTCTACATAATAAGCTTAAGTAATTCTATTTTCGACGAAAAAAATAGGAATGAAAACAAGTAGATATTACTACATCGATTCATTAAGAGTAATAGCCATTTTAATGATGTTCTTTTATCACGTTTTTATGGTGTTCGTGGCAGAATGGGATTGGCATATCAAAAATACAGAAACAAGCAATGTTCTCTTGGAAATAAATTATTGGATGGCCACTTTTAGAATGCCTTTACTTTTCTTTGTTTCTGGATACATTTCCTACATTTTAATGGACCGATTAGATTGGAAAGCATTTACCATTCAGAGATTTATGCGTTTAATAATTCCAACTATTATTTGGACTTTTATTCTTGTAGCTCCACAAATATATTTTGAAAGAAAATTAGAAGGAATTGACCAAAATTATATCGAATTTTATCAATCATTTTTAGAATTTAAATGGTGGCCAAATGGGAATTTTCATTGGTTACATTTGTGGTTTATCCCTTACTTATTTTGTTATAACATATTATCAATTCCACTATTCTATGCATTAAAAAAGAACAATAAATTCACACGGATATTAGATTCATTTTTTAAAAAGCATTATTCTATTTTTGCTTACGTCTTTATAGCTATAATTCCATATACATTTTTGTCGGTTCGTTATGAAACTACGCACGACTTAATAAATGACATAGCAAGACACTCCTTCTTTATATTCTTTATCATTGGTGGTTTACTTTTCTTTAAATTTTATCAGGTAATGGACATAGTGCAATCTAAAAGAAACTTATTCTTGAAGTTTGCTTTTTTATCTATTGTATTAATAGATATTTTGCGTTGGAACGGCTGGGAACCTTTTGATATTTGGGAAAATTGGATTGAAAAACCACAAACATATCTTTTTATAGGTCTTATAAACTTCAATTCTTGGATGTGGGTTTTAGCAATTTTAGGCTACGGAAAGAAATATTTAAACAAAAAAAGTAAGCTACTTAGTTATATGAACACAGCAGTGTATCCATTTTATATTTTACATCAAACAATTATTGTAATAATAGCCTACTATGTCGTCGGAACTAAAGATGCAGTGTCTTTGAAAATTTTATTTTTACTAATTGTATGTTTTTCCATAATAGTTCTAACGTATCATTTACTAATTAGACCATATAACCCTATGAGATTTTTATTTGGGATGAAGAAGAAACGAATAAAATAATTCTGGAAAGGCACTAAAAAGATATCTACATTTCATCGCAAATAGTGGTATAATTTTTTGCCCCTGCCTCGCCGGCAAGATGACAAAGCGCAGCGGAATGGAGAAGTCTCATTTTCAAATTGTCTCATTCCCGCCTCATCAAATTTCCAAATCAGCACATTATCAAATCATCCATTTTCTAACGGTGAAGCGGTTTCAATTCTCTTTTCTAAATTCTAATTTCTACTAAACCTCAGCTTTAGGCCTTCTTTTCAGCTTCTTTATCTTGTTTTACTTTTTTCTCAGCGTAATCATAGCCCTGCTTCCACCATTCGGTCATTAATTTTTTATTGAAAACAAGCGAATTTTCGGTAAGTTTTGTCGGAGTATAGAAAATATTCAACTTCACATTTTTATTAAGCGCTGCAAGTTTTCCTTCAATCACATCATGATATTCGACTTGATCTAAAACAAAGCTGTATAAATTCATCATTAAACTGAATGGATTTTTACCCAAAACCTTATTGTATTCCATATTTTCAGCCTCTAAAATAATGGCATCAACCTCAGTTGCACCTCGTTTTATCGCTTCCCGAATAGGAACTACACAGCCTAAACCACCATCGGCATATTCGTAACCATTTTTTTTGGCCAGACTCATAAATGGAATATAATTACAGGAAATCCAGATCCAGTCGCAAAAATCATCGTAAGAGAAATCGTGAATAGACTTGTATTCTACTCGGTTTCTGGATAAATTCGATACGGTTACAATCACATCGCCTACCTGATTCTTTAGATTTCTGAAATTCTCTTCAGAAAAATTCCTGCGAATATGCTTTAAAAGATTCTTACTTTCTCCAAAAGTTCGCTTCTGTTTTAAAAACTGCCAGAACATGTTAAAGTAGTTAATCGTCACATATTCCCGGCCTTCCTTTTTCTTAACTATAAAAGGATTTAAACTAAAAATTTTACGCTGATTTACATTCGTGTAGAGATCGTAAACTTTTTGAATATTACCTTCCGCCAGATGCGGAATCAAAAGACTTCCGGTAGAAGTGCCTAGAAAAAGGTCATACTTTTTCTTTTCGGCTTCCATTAAATATTGGGCTACTCCGCCTGCAAATGCTCCTTTACTGCCGCCGCCCGAAATCACCAATGCTCGCATTAGGGTTCGATTTGGTTTACTTCTTCACTCTTCAGTTTAGCGTAGTTGAGACCACTCTCCCACCAACGCTTCATTTTTTCTTGTTCAAAAATAAGGGAATTCGTAGTCAATATCGTTGGTGTGTAGTAGAAATTAATAATTACATCTTTATTTGCTGCAGCAAACTTACCAATCTTAATATTTTGATTTTCCACCCTATCGGTCACAAAATTGAATAAATTCGTAATTAAACCGAACACATTTTTGGAAGGCATACGATTAAAATGACTAACCTCGGTCTTTAAAATAATTGCATCAATTTCTGTAGCGCCGCGTTTAACGGCTTCTTCGATCGGGACCATCGATCCAAAACCACCATCGGCATATTCACAACCGTTTTTCTGCACTAAACTCATAAACGGCGTATAGTTACAAGAAATCCAAATCCATTCTATAAAATCCTGATATTCGAAATCCTTGATCGATTTATACTCCACTTCATTAAGCGACAAGTTAGAAACGGTTACTAAAATATCTTTTTCTGAATGTTTTAATTGCTGAAATTCTTCTTCGGAAAAGGTATTTAAAATAAGCTTTTTGAGATTTTTGCTTTCTCCAAACGTTTTTCGGCCTCTGGCTAAATTCCGTAATACATTGAAGTGATTGATACTAATCTGATCATAACCATGTTTATGCTTAATTAAGAAAGGACGTAAATTGAAGATACTAGACTCGTTAACTGAAGTATAGACTTTTTTTATCTTTTCGACTTTCTTTAAAGCGAGATGCGATATAAGTAGACTACCGGTAGAGGTTCCTAAATACATGTCGTAATCTTTGCCCATTTCTTCAATTAAATGCTGCGCTACACCGCCCGCAAAAGCTCCTTTACTACCACCTCCTGAAATCACTAATGCCTTCATCTTTTATAATTGAGATTGTAAATATTCTTGTTCTTTTTCAGAAAAAGAATTAGATAAGTTTTGTAGTTTTTGACGGTATTTTTGATGCCCTAGTAGTTCCTTTAGCAATTGCCTACAATAATCTCGAAAACGATACGTATGATGTTGTGTGCCTTGCATTAAATCTTTTAGGTTTTGATCTGTAAACGCATCTATCTGAAATAAATAACTAAAGGCATTTTTCCGAATTTCGAAAGGAAATTTTGTCTGAGTATATCCCGAAAGTTCCGCGTAATTTGCCTGACTATTAGCAGCATCAAATTCAGGAGTTACTAAATTTAAAGTTAACCAAAGCATCCGCACATTCTTATCGTAGAAGCCTTGGATATTTTTTGTCTTGGTTAAATATTTAGAACGTTCTTGTGGAAAATTTGTCCACAACGTCATCAAAGCATATTCTTTAGTGAGATAGGAATCATCATTCAGCAAATCTTCATATTCCGATTTTAAAGACGTTGGAATTTCTTTCATGCTAGAAGCAATGGTTTGTCGCACAAAAATGTTTCCGGTCTCAAAAGCTTTCTTATAAAGATCTATCGTCTCTTGTGAAGTATTCCCCTGCAGTTGGATTACCGCTTCCTGGCCTATATAATCGTTTACCGGAAAATCTAAAGCTCCGTTTAAAACATTGTATTTAATCCCAACGCTTTGCTCTCTTACGGCAGCAATATCTAAATATCTTCTTATAAAAGCAGACTGTTCTAAAGAATTAAGCGCTGCATTTGCTTTAAAAGCCGATTGCTCTAACCAATCTTTTTTAAATTGCGATAAATCCTGGCCGCTAACATTTTCCATTTCAGCAAGAAAATTATCGGTGGTTACATTCTTAAAACTATATAACTTCAGGTAATTTTTAACGCCGGTTTTAAAAGCTTCATATCCTAATTTTTCTCTTAAAATATGCAATGCCCAAGCCCCCTTTTGATAAAAAGTAAGTGAGCTTGCTTTAGGATTAAGTAAAGCTTCACCTTCTCCGCGATCACTCATTTTCTTTAACTGCTCCGCGGTTTCATAGAGTTTCCAGTAATAGTAATCCTCACCAAATAATTGCTTTTCGGCGAGTAAAGCATAGTAAGTTGCAAATCCTTCGTGTAACCAGTGATGTTTACTTTCGGTCTCGGTCACTAAATCACCAAACCATTGGTGAGCCAGCTCATGAGCATTTACATTTATATAATTACGATCTTTAAAACCAATACTATCGGTAAGCATAGATTCAGAAAAAATAGTCGTTCCGGTGTTTTCCATTCCGGCATAAAGGAAATCTTCAACCGGAATCTGTTTATAATTTTTCCACGGAAATTCAACGCCGATTTCGTCTACTAAAAAATCGAATATTTTCTTAGAATATCGATATGTAGGCTCTGCTAAATTTTCATCTTTTGTTTCATAAAATAAAGAAATAGGTATCCCAGCTGCGCTTTGCAGTTCCTTGCTTTCGTAATCCCCTGCCGCGACTGCAACCAGATAGCTACTCATAGGATCTTCCATGCTAAAACTCCATTGTTTAATAGAATCGTTTAGCATTTTTTCTTTTTCTAAAATTCCATTTGCAATTACCCGATATTCTTTATTGAAATTGACCTTCAGATTAAAAACAGTTTTTTCTCGCATATCATCAAAGCTGGGCAACCAATGCGAAGTGTAACGTCCTTGCCCCTGTGTCCAAACCTGTTTACTAATTTCTTCGGAATCTGGCTGATTCCAATTTATAAAATACATAGTTTGTTTTGGCGAAACTGAATATTTCAGCTGAAGTTGATTTTCTTCAGAAGGATTGAGTTTATTTTTAATCCAGATTTTGTCTTCAGCTAAACGAAAATCGGCTTCCTCTCCATTTATAAATACGTCCCGAAAACTCATGTTTTCAGCATCAATAAAGATAGAATCTACCTGTTTTAAAACTTCAAATTCATAATTCACATTGCCTTTTACAATAGCGGCTTCGGGATAAATGCTAATTTCAGCATCAACCGTTTTAAAATCAACAAATTCAATTTGATTATCGCTAGAGATCGATTGTGCCTTTATTAAAAAAGCGTTTAAAACTATTAGGGAAAAGAAAACCTTCTTCATTGGTAATAACTGTAGTTTGGTAATGGCAAATTACAAAATTTAGCGCCAGAGCTTGCTTTTAAACGCAATCTTTCGGCTTTCAATCATAATTTTAAAAAGAAATAGCATAAAATATGCCTGAAATAATTCTAAAATTAGGCATTTTAATATCTTCGTTTTTTATGAATCCTAATATTCTACAAACTCCGATTGATTATTTAAAAGGTGTTGGCCCAAACCGGGCTGATGTCCTACGGAAAGAATTAGGTATTCACACCTATCAGGATCTGGTGAATTTCTTCCCTAATCGCTATCTGGATAAAACCCGTTTTTATAAGATTTCTGAATTAAAACGGAATTCTGCTGAAGTACAGGTAGTAGGAAAAATCACTCATATTAAAATGGTAGAGCAAAAACGCGGGAAGCGTTTGGTTGCTGATTTTGTAGACGATACCGGCCGTATGGAACTGGTTTGGTTTAGAGGACATAAATGGATTCGGGAAAATTTGAAACTGAATACACCATACGTAGTTTTTGGAAAGACTAACTGGTTTAATGGTACGTTTAGCATGGCGCATCCCGAAATGGATACGCTAGCCGATTTTAAAAAGCAATTGCGTGCGGCAATGCAACCTATTTATCCTTCTACGGAATTATTGCAGAAAAAAGGGATTACCAATCGCGCGGTAAACAAAATGCTACAACAGCTTTTTGCTGAAACTAAAGCACGTTTTTATGATACTTTAAGTGATGAAATTAAAGAAGAATTTCGCCTAATCTCTAAAGCTGAAGCGCTATTTAATATTCATTTTCCAAAAAATGCGGAGTTGCTTGCAAAAGCTCAATTCCGTTTAAAATTTGAAGAGCTGTTTTACATTCAGCTGCAGTTACTGCTTAAAAATCAGCTTCGGAAACAAAAAATAAAAGGCTTTGTTTTTGGCGAAATTGGAGAAAATTTCAGTGGATTTTATAAAAATCATCTACCCTTCGATCTTACTGGTGCGCAAAAGAGAGTGGTTAAAGAAATTAGAGCCGATTTAGGAACTGGCGCGCAAATGAATCGTTTATTACAAGGTGATGTAGGCTCAGGAAAAACCATTGTCGCTTTAATGAGTATGCTTATTGCGATCGACAACGATTTTCAGGCTTGCTTAATGGCGCCTACAGAGATTTTGGCAATTCAGCATTATCATGGTTTGGTAGAACTTTGTGCGCAAATGGATCTTTCGATCTTCTTGCTTACCGGTTCTTCTAAAAAAGCACATCGTCGAGAATTACATGAAAAATTGGAAACTGGCGAGATCGATATTTTAATTGGAACACATGCACTTTTAGAAGATAAGGTGAAATTCCATAATCTTGGTTTGGCTATTATCGATGAGCAACACCGTTTTGGTGTAGCACAACGCGCAAAATTATGGCGTAAAAATAAAATCCCTCCGCACGTTTTAGTAATGACGGCAACACCGATTCCGCGTACCTTGGCGATGAGTTTGTATGGCGATTTAGATATTTCTGTAATTGATGAATTGCCACCCGGTAGAAAACCAATTAGAACGGTGCATCGTTTTGATAGCAATCGCTTGAAAGTTTTCAGGTTTATAAAAGAAGAAATTGATAAAGGACGCCAAGTTTATGTGGTATACCCATTAATTCAGGAATCTGAAAAAATGGACTACAAAGATTTGATGGATGGCTATGAGAGTATTGCTCGTGAGTTTCCTGATTATCAAATTTCGATAGTACACGGGCAAATGAAGCCTGCGGATAAGGATTACGAAATGCAGCGCTTTGCGGAAGGAAAGACCGAAATTATGGTCGCCACTACTGTGATCGAAGTTGGTGTAAATGTACCTAATGCCAGCGTTATGATCATAGAAAGTGCAGAGCGATTTGGACTTTCACAGTTACACCAGTTACGTGGACGAGTTGGTCGTGGTGCTGAACAGAGTTATTGTATTTTAATGACCGGACATAAATTATCTAACGACAGTAAGACAAGGCTAGAAACCATGACGGCAACCAACGACGGTTTTCAAATTGCTGAAGTGGATTTGAAACTTCGCGGTCCTGGCGATATTATGGGAACGCAACAAAGTGGTGTCCTAAATTTAAAAATCGCCGATATTGTTAAGGATAACGATCTGCTTAAAACAGCTCGTCACGTTGCGATGAAAGTGCTAAAAGAAGATCCAAAATTGGCTTTAGAGAAAAATAAGGTGTTGCGCTTCACCTACGGACAGCTTGCAAAACATCAAAATATCTGGAATTATATTTCTTAGCGGAAACTTCAGTTGTTTCGGTATTTATTTGTGCCTAATTTCAGCTTAAAAAAGTCTATAAAATTCTTTCAAAATAGGCTATAATTTTACGAACCTTAGATTATGCCAAAATCAATGGTAATGCTATCTTTGTAGATTGTAAAATTACATAGATGAAAATTTCATACAACTGGTTAAAACAATTTATAAAGCTTCCTGAAGGTGCCGAAAAAACTGGCGAATTACTAACTGATCTAGGTTTAGAGGTAGAGGGAATTCAGAGTTTTCAAAGTGTAAAGGGTGGTTTGGAAGGCATCGTAGTTGGGCATGTACTAAGCTGCGAGAAACATCCAAATGCAGATAAACTTAACATCACCAAGGTAAATCTTGGAGATGGTGAAGAAGTACAAATTGTTTGTGGCGCTCCTAATATTGCAGCAGGACAAAAAGTTCCGGTAGCAACTATAGGTACCGTTCTTTATGATGAAAAAGGTGAAGAATGGAAAATCAAAAAAGGCAAAATTAGAGGTGAACATAGCTTTGGAATGATTTGTTCTGAAAGCGAAATTGGTCTTGGATCAAGCCATGATGGTATTATGGTGATGGAAGAAGATCTTATTCCAGGAACACCTGTTGCTGAAGTTTTTGAAATCGAGAATGATCAGGTTTTTGAAATTGGTCTTACACCAAACCGCGCCGATGCGATGAGCCATTGGGGTGTGGCAAGAGATTTAAAAGCCGGTTACCACCAGGATAATAAAAGTTTAGAGCTTATTACTCCTTCTGTAAGTAATTTTCATGTGGATAATAGAAGTTTAAGAATCCCAATTTTTGTTGATGATTCTTCTCTAGCTCCACGTTATTGCGGAATTACAGTGAGCGATGTAAAAATACAAGACTCTCCTAAATGGCTACAAAACCGTTTAAAAGCAATTGGTATTACGCCTAAAAATAACGTTGTAGATATTACAAATTATGTAATGCACGAGTTGGGACAGCCGCTACATGCTTTTGATGCCTCTAAAATTGCAGGTAACGAAATTCATGTAAAAACGCTGGAAGCTGGTACTAAGTTTACGACTTTAGATGAAGTGGAAAGAGAACTTCATGAAGAAGATCTGATGATCTGTGATAAAGAAAAACCACTTTGTATTGCCGGTGTTTTTGGCGGATTAAATAGTGGAGTTTCTGAAGGTACCTCGCAAATATTCTTAGAAAGTGCGTATTTTAATCCTGTAAGCGTTCGTAAAACAGCAAAAAGACACGGTTTAAATACCGATGCTTCTTTCCGTTTTGAGAGAGGAATAGATCCTAGCATTACAGAATATGCGCTTAAACGTGCTGCACTTCTTATCAGCGAATTAGCAGGAGGAGAAATCACCAGCGATGTCGATGATCTTTACTTCAAGAAAATAGAAGATTTTCAGGTATTCTTAACTTTCGATAAGGTGAATAAACTTATTGGAGAGAATCTTGAAGAGGAAACTATAAAATCGATTTTGGCCTCTTTAGAAATTAGAGTGAATAATGTTACCGAAACAGGGATGGGACTCACAATCCCTTCTTATCGGGTAGACGTTCAACGAGAATCTGATGTTATCGAAGAGATTCTGCGAGTGTATGGTTATAACAACATAAAATTCAACGAAAAGTTTAATGCTTCGGTTTCTATTTCATCGAAATTCGAAGATTATAAGCTTCAGAATATTATAGCGAATCAGCTAGTAGGACAAGGTTTTTACGAAACCATGGCCAATTCACTTACAAGTCCGTCGCACTTAGAACTTAGTGAACAACTAAAAGGTGAATATAATGTTGAAATGCTGAATCCCCTTAGTGGCGATCTTTCAGTAATGAGACAATCGATGTTATTTAGCGGGCTAGAAAGTATTCGATATAATTTAAACCGAAAAAGAAGAGATCTAAAACTTTTCGAATTCGGAAAAACTTATCACAATTACACTGGTGGTCGTGTTGAAAACAAACATCTTTCAATTTTTGTAAGTGGCGATAAGGCCAGCGAAAGTTGGAGTTCTGCTGCACAAAAAGGAACTTTCTTTTATATGAAGGGAGTTATTGAAGCGGTTTTCCAAAGATTAGGAATTAAAATCCTAAAATCTAGCGCTGTAAAATCTGATGTTTTTGCTGAAGGAATTATATTGAGTTCAGGAAAATCGAAATTGGTGGAATTTGGAGTGATTAAAAAATCGATCCTGAAGCATTTTGATATCGATCAGGAAGTTTTATTTGCAGATTTTAATTGGGATGCAGTAATCGAAATTACTAAAACGCAATCAAATAAATTTGTAGGTATTCCTAAATATCCTGCAGTAAGACGTGATTTCGCTTTATTATTAGACGAAGCGATTTCTTATGCTGAGATCGAAAATATCGCTACCCAAACTGAAAAGAAATTACTAAAAGAAGTCAATCTCTTTGATGTTTATCAAGGCGAAAATCTTCCGGAAGGTAAAAAGAGTTATGCGGTGAGTTTTACATTTCAGGATGAAAATAAAACAATGACCGATAAGCAAATCGATAAAATTATGAGTAAACTTCAGTATAGATTCGAAAATGAATTAAAAGCTGAACTTCGATAATTTTCGGTTCAAATAAAACAAAAAAAGAAGGCTGAAATTGTATAATTTCAGCCTTCTTTTTTATCTGTAAGCTGGTGTTTTATTATGGAAATTGTTTAAAAATTTCATCTACATAATTTCTAACAGCACGAGCGGTACGACGATCAGTAATTTCTACGTTATCGGTTGTCCCTCTCCAAATAATTTGATTGTTTTTTCGGTTTATAAAATCGATCACAATAGTTTTTGATTTGTATGGGATCTGTTCGATGTTATCTCCAGTAATTCGCTGAATTGTATAGTAATCTTTATACATAAAAGGCTTGTAATAATCACCAATATAAAAATCTGGACGATAGTAAGAATAACTGGTGTATACAGGGTCGGCGTTTACCTCAACTTTTTCATCAAACATCGTGTGCACATAAATTAGCACGTTTGGCTGATCTTTTTCATAACGATAACCTTCATCTTTCATGTTCTCGTTTACCGTATTTACAATCTCGTAATTAATCTCCTCGTTGTTGTATCCCGGAGTGGTAATTTTATTCTGATTAGGCAAAAAAGCATAAGTATTATAACTTTTTAAATCCTTTGGGTTCTCACCCACATCGGTAGATTTACTTCCGCCACAACTTGCGAAAAGAAGAATAGTTATAAGAAATCCTGACCACTTAAGTAGTTTCATAGTTTAAAAATTTTTGCGCATAATACCAGCTTTCACTGGTATGACAAAAACATTTAGTAAAGTTTAGACATAAATTTAACAGGCATTTAGAAACGTAAAGAGAAAACTGACCTGAAACATAAATTCTGAATTAACATTTACAGGATTGGTATTTACACTGATAATGTATAATTTAGTAGTTCATGCAAAGTGATTGATGATGATGAACTTCCCCCGAACCAACATTGAAAAGCAACTTCTAAAATCCAGAAATAAACGAAAAAAAGAAGATCAGTTTCTACAGGAAATTTATTCGATATTTAAGGAAAACGATCAACAAGATGCCTCTATCCTCCAAAAATTAGAAGATGGCGGTGATGAAAATGATCTGAATAATTTCAATTTTGATCTTCTTGAAGCAGATCGTATTTTTCATATAAGCGACATAGAAAAGATATGCGTTAATTATCGTTTACGGTTTTTGAGCTCAAAATATTTTAAAGCGAAAATTCCTTACGATGCCATTATGGCAATACGTAAACTGGAAAACGATCACAACACAAGTCTTAGAGGTTTTAGAATTATTGCACCTGCCCATTTATTTAAATTAGATAATGCTGACGATCCTCTTTTAATGGCTCCCATGGGAAATGATTATTATTATCTGGTTCACAAATGGGGCAATGATCTTCACCCCTTCAGAAAATTATTAATGTGGCCTTTTAAGCAGCTAGAAAACTTCATTTTTTCAATGTTTTTATTAAGCTTAGTAATCACATTTTTGATTCCGGATAAATTATTTTTTCACGCTGGTGAACAAGATGTAACCGAATTTTTAATGATTTTATTTTTTGTGTTTAAATGGGTTGGTGGTCTTGCTATATTTTACGGATTTAAAAAAGGTAAAAATTTTAGCGAAACAATCTGGGAAAGCAAATACTACAACGCCTAACAAAAATTAGAGAACGTTAAACTCTAATTAAATTAGTCTGCAAAGACTGGCAATCTTCGTATTTTAGAATTCTTAAACTGAAAATTATGAGTACTGAAGAAACATACGATCGCGTGTATACAGGAAGTGATGTAAATGTTCAATATTTACAAGAATTGTTTAGAAAATCCGGAATTTCTAATCGCGTTAGAAATGATATGGAATCTGGATTGAGAGCAGGTTTTGGTGGTGGAATACCGGGACAGGTTCAGCTTTTTGTGATAAAAAGTCATTATAACGAAGCCGCTGCTATAGTGAAAGCGACATTTCCAAATGATGTTGCAGAACATGAGTAAACAGAAAAAACTTCCCTCTAAAAACAGAATTTATGCGTATTTAATCGTGGGAATATTTTCTTTAGGATATGGTACTTATCGCGTAATTACGCTTTATGAAATATATAAAAAACGTGAACTTGAGTTCGTAATAGCTATTGGCTTTGTTGTCGTAGGCGTTCTCGCGATTTACAGGTTTTTTAAAACTTTAAAAGAATTAAACTGAAAAGCGGCAAAAGCCGCTTTTTTTATTGTCAAATTTCTACCATTTCATTACTGCACTTGCCCATGTAAAACCACTACCAAAAGCGGCTAAAACGACGGTATCTCCTTCCTTAATTTTTCCTTCTTCCCAAGCTTCTGTTAAGGCAATAGGAATAGATGCAGCAGTTGTATTTCCGTATTTCTGGATGTTGTTGTACACCTGTTCATCTTTCAATTTAAATTTCTGCTGAATAAACTGAGAAATCCGAAGATTCGCCTGATGCGGTATCAACATATCGATATCTTTTATCTCTAAGCCATTTGCTTTTAAACCCTCCATGATTACTTCAGAAAAGCGAACAACCGCATTTTTGAAAACAAACAGTCCGTTCATGTAAGGGTAATATGGAATATCTTCTTGAGGATTTTCAGCAATAATTTCAGGAACCCAATGATTTGTGCTTGGTCCCTTCAAACTTAATTCGAGCGCATGTTTACCTTCCGAATGTAAATGTGTAGACAAAACACCTTGTCCCACATGATCGTTTCTAGTTAGTACCGCTGCTCCCGCTCCATCTCCAAAGATTACCGAAACCGATCGACCACGCGTGGTAAAATCCAATCCTCCACTATGATTTTCACTTCCGATTAAAAGTACATTTTTATACATCCCGGTTTTTATGAACTGATCGGCAACCGAAAGACCATAAATAAAACCACTACATTGATTACGCACATCTAATGCGGGACAAGTATGAATATCTAACATCTCCTGTATCTGCACTCCGCACCCAGGAAAATAATAGTCAGGACTTAAAGTTGCAAAAACAATAAGATCGATATCATCTTTACTGATATTCGCTCTTTCTAAAGCTATTTTTGCGGCCTTAGCACCCATCCCCGCGGTAGTATTGCCATCACCTTTTTTAATATGTCTTCTTTCCTTAATGCCGGTACGTTCCTGTATCCAAGCATCATTCGTATCCATTATTTTAGACAGATCCTCATTTGTGACCACATTCTCTGGCACATATTTTCCTAATCCGGCAATTTTAGACTGATACATTTAAATTATTTTTAAATTATTAAAAATCACACTTCTAAATTTAGCAAATATCTAAATTATTAAGCTTATAATCTCATAAAGATTAAAAAACTAAAGATTTTGCTGTCCTAATTATATAATCTTTTATGAAAAAGCATTTTTTAAAAAAAGAGAAGCGCAATTTTAAAATAAAATTGCGCTTCTCAACCTAACCAATAAATCAAAACTCTAATCTATAAATATGCTCTAAAATTGTTAATCTCTACTTTTGCTTCAAGATCATGGAGTAAATTATATAAACCAAAAAATGTTCTATTTATGTATAGGAAGTGTTTACTTCCTCGATTTCCATTCATCTTTCTTAATTCCTCGTCCTTACTATACTTTTCGCTTAACCGGGTAATAGAATCCCAAAATTCGGGATCGGAAAAGTCAAAGGTTTCTGAGTGAAACGGACTAGTAAACAAATTCAACATTTGATGAAATAACTCTGAAAAATATTTAATTTCATTCTCCGTATCATCTTCCCTTAAGATTTCTAGCTCATAAAGTTTCTCGTTAAAAAACTCAGGATTATTAATGTTTTCCTTTTGCGCTAATTCGAAGTAAGGAACATAAAAATCATCGGGCACTTTCTTGATACATCCAAAGTCGATAGCTATCAAATTTCCTTCTTTATCCACTAAAAAATTTCCGGGATGTGGATCGGCATGTACTTCTTTAAGTCCGTGCATCTGAAACATATAAAAATCCCATAATGCCTGCCCTACCTTATTTGCTTGATCCTGATCTTTATTTTCTTTAGCAAATTCGCTTAGGTGCTTGCCGTCCATCCAGTCCATCGAAATAATTCGTTCGCTAGATAGATCTTCGTAATATTTTGGGAATTTCAGATTAGGAATATGCGCACAAGCTTCAGAAATCTCTTTACTCTGTTTTACTTCTAGGATATAATCTGTTTCTTCCAACAGTTTACCTTCAACTTCTTTAAAGTATTTTTCAGAATCCTGTCCCTGAAGATTAAACATTCTTGTGGCAATTGGTTTTACCATTGCTAAATCTGAGCTAATACTATCTGCCACTCCGGGATACTGAATTTTTACGGCCAGCTTTCTTCCATCCTTAGTAGCCTTATGAACCTGCCCGATACTTGCAGCATTTACCGATTCCATCGTGAATTGATCGTACAAATCCTCTGGGTAATTTCCGTTGTATTTCTTGAAAGTTTTACGAACTAAAGGTGCTGACAATGGCGGAACACTAAATTGTGAAAGGCTAAACTTTTCTACGTAAGCGCTTGGCAACAAACTTTTTTCCATAGAAAGCATTTGTGCTACTTTTAATGCGCTACCCTTTAGGCTTTTTAAGCCGTCATAAATATCACTGGCATTGTCTTTATCAAGATCATCTCTGGTTAAATCTTTATTGAACGCCTTTTTACTATAATATTTAATGTAATTACCGCCGATTTTGGCCCCGGTTTGAACCAACTTACTGGTTCTTCCGATTTTTCCCGTGGGAATTTTATCTATCGATTTCATCTAATCTTTCTTTATGACCTTTCGGCCTTTTTCATAGCAATTTTTGAATGATTTATTTTACCATTCGTTCCTTGTATAGAAATTTCCCAAAGTCAACCACTCTTTCTAGAGGTGAATTATCGAAAACATCAAATACTGTATTTACAGATTTTTCTATAGCCACATCTGTACTTTCAAACTGAGCGGAATTGTCGTCCATCCAGAATTTAAGTAAGAATAACAATTGTATCCATGCAGATTCAGAAAATACTTCTTCTGGCTGTTGTAAAAACTTTAAAGATTTTTCTTTATTATCATCCTGAATTAAACCTTTAGCAAAAGACTTTACATTTTTTCGTAAACCTTTTAACTGCTCGAGATTTTTCATTCGGGTCGATTCCTTCTTCAATGTGAATAGCACGTAACTTCTATTCGCTGTTAACACTTCAAAAAAGGTGTAATAGAAAGTGAGCATTTTTTCACGATTCGAAAAACCAGGATATTCTGGGCTCTTTTCGATTACTCCGATGGTGTTAAGATAGAATGCTTCCCAGATTCCTTTCTCCAAACCTTCAAAACTTCCGTAGAAATTATAAAACTCTTCCTCGGCTATTCCATTCTCTTTACAAAATTTATAGACAGTCTTTGGCGCATGCTCATTCTCCAACACATAGTCCATGTAAAGACTAATTAGTTTATGTGAATCTAATTTCTTTTTTGTTGTAGTTGCTTTCTTTGTCGTTGCCATAATTTCCTTTTTCTCTTATCAAATATATAAATTGTTTAACTTAAAATGATATTAGTTAAACAAAATGTTTGTTAAAAATTTCTTCTCTTATTTTTGAACTTCAATATTTTAGCTATTGTAGCCATAATATTAATGCAAGACTTATGCCATGTTGACAGCAAAACTGTAATGGTATTTTTTTTGGTTAGTAGAGATTGTATTTGACACTAAAAACTAAAAATATATGGCAACTGGAAAGATTAATGTATCTGTAGATAACATTTTCCCGCTGATTAAGAAGTTTCTTTACAGCGACCACGAAATTTTCCTTAGAGAATTAATTTCTAACGCTACCGATGCAACATTAAAATTAAAACACCTTACAAATATTGGTGAAACAGATGTTGATTATGGTAATCCTGTAATTGACATTAAAGTAGATAAAGAGAACAAAAAAATCCATATTACCGATCAGGGTATTGGGATGACCAAAGAAGAAGTTGAAAAATACATCAACGAAGTAGCTTTCTCTGGTGCTGAAGAATTTCTGGACAAATATAAAGATTCTGCTAAAGATAGTGGTATAATTGGGCATTTTGGACTTGGTTTCTACTCGGCATTTATGGTTGCCCATAAAGTAGAAATTATAACAAAATCTTATAAAGATGAACCTGCAGCGCACTGGACTTGTGAGGGAACTACACAGTTTACCTTAGAAGATTCTGACAAGCAAGAACGCGGTACAGAAATTATTCTTCATGTAAACGAAGAGGATGAAGAATTTTTAGAAGATAATAGAATTGAAGAGCTATTGGTGAAGTATAACAAGTTTATGCCTATCCCAATTCGATTTGGAACCAAAGAAGAAACACTTCCGCTTCCTGATGATGCTCCAGAAGATGCTAAGCCAGAAACGAAGACAGTTGATAATATTATCAACAACCCAAATCCAGCTTGGACAAAACAGCCTACAGATTTAGAAGAAAAGGAATATAACGATTTTTATCGTGAGTTGTATCCAATGCAATTCGAGGATCCTTTATTCCATATTCACTTAAATGTAGACTATCCGTTTAATCTTACTGGGATTCTTTATTTCCCTAAGATGACTCAGGATATGAGCGTTCAAAAAGATAAAATTCAGCTTTACCAAAACCAGGTTTTCGTAACTGATAATGTTGAAGGTATTGTTCCTGAATTTTTGACCATGTTACGCGGAGTTATCGATTCACCAGATATTCCTTTAAACGTATCTCGTTCTTATCTTCAGGCAGATGGTGCAGTGAAGAAAATTTCAAGCTATATCACAAGAAAAGTTGCTGATAAATTGAAATCACTGTTCAACAATAATCGTGAAGATTTCCAAGAAAAATGGAATGATATTAAAGTGGTTATCGAATACGGTATGCTTACCGAAGATAAATTTTTCGAAAAAGCGCAGAAATTTGCTCTTTACCCGACAATCGATAACGAGTACTATACTTTTGAAGAATTAAAAGAAACGATAAAAGATAACCAAACCGATAAGGAAGGTAATCTTGTTGTTCTTTATGCTTCTAATCAAAATGAGCAACACAGCTACATCCAGGCTGCGAAAGACAAAGGTTATAAAGTATTGTTATTAGATTCTCCTATTATTTCTCACCTGTTACAGAAATTAGAATCTTCAGAAGAAAAAGTTACGTTTACCAGAGTAGATTCTGATCATGTAGATAACCTCATCAAAACCGATGAAGAGAAAATCTCTAAATTATCTGATGATGAGAAAGAGAAATTAAAAGGTGATTTTGAAAAAGTTGTGCCAAAAGAAAAGTATACTATTCAAATGGAAGCGATGGATAGTGATGCAGCGCCACTTATAATCACGCAGCCAGAGTTTATGCGTAGAATGAAAGAAATGCAACAAACCGGTGGCGGTGGTATGTTTGGAATGGGTAACATGCCAGAGATGTACAATCTTGTGGTAAATACAAACCATCCATTAACATCTGAAATTCTAGGTGCAGAAGAAGAAACTCAACAACGTCTAATTAAACAGTCTTTAGACCTTGCGAGACTTTCACAAAACCTTCTAAAAGGTGAAGAATTGACTAACTTTATCAAGCGTAGCTTTGATATGGTGAAATAATCTTTTCACATTAACTATATTCAAAAAAGCGTTGCTCTTATTAGAGTAGCGCTTTTTTTATTGAAAGCTTTAAGCAAAAAAACTACTAAACTAAAAACTACGATGATGAAAAAACTACTTCTATTTTACACTATCTTTCTACTATTTGCCTGTAAAAATAAGCCTGAATCAAATACTTCGGAAGATAAAATAATGACCGAGCCCAACGGCAGTATAGGTGATGGCGCCATTTCTCCGGCAATGCAATTCCCAGTTTCGATTGAAAAAGCACATCAAAAATCGTCTTTTTTAAAGCATGAAGCGGTAGAATTCGATATCTCCCTAACCTTTGGTGGAAAAGAGCGATTAAAGGCAAAAATTACTACCCTAACCAATTCCGGAAAAATTAAAGTGGAAAAGCAAGATGGAATTTCGTTAGTATATGATGGAGAAAAAGCTTGGATCCTTCTGGCAGATCAAAATTATAAAGATGCAAGATTCGATATGTTTACCTGGCAATATTTTTTCTCACTACCATTTAAACTTACTGACAGAGGCACAAAATGGGAAATGCCAGAAAAGAGATTGATGGAAAGCTCGTTGGTAAATTCAGCCAAACTTAGTTTTGGAGAAAATATAGGTGATGCGCCGGATGACTGGTATATAATTTATCCGGCAGAAGATGGAAAATTAGATGCTGCCGCTTATATCGTGACGCTCAATAAAGAAATAAATACTGCGGAAGCAAATCCTCATGCTATTAACTATAATGACTACAAACTCATTGATAAGATTCCATTTGCAACAAAATGGACATTCCATAATTGGTCTAAAGAAAACGGATTAGAAGATCAAATTGGTGAAGCAGAAATATTCAATATTCATTTTATCGATCCTAAACAGAACTTTTTTAAAGCTCCAAAGCAAGCTAAGGAGATTCAGAAGTAGTATGCGTTTTGGAGAACTTAGTAGTTCTTTAGATAAATGCATTTTCTAAATTTCAGAAAATGCTACGAAGCAGCTATAAAACTATCGGCATAATATTTCTATAAACTACCTGATAGAATTGCTGTGTATCATAGGGTTTAATGATGATATCATTCATCCCTGCATTGTGAATTTCCTCTCTAATTTCTTCTACTTCTACAGCAGTTAAAGCAATCACAGGAATTTCAATATTAAATTCCCGTATTTTTCGGGTAGCTTCCATCCCGCTTATTCCGGGCATATTTACATCCATTAAAACCAGATCAAAGTTGCCATCCTTAACTTTTTCTACAGCTTCATTCCCATCTTGGGCAATTTCACAATCAAATTTTTTCTGCTCTAAAATTCTCTTGGTTACGATCTGATTTATGCGATTATCATCAACGATTAAAATACGACTTTGTAAGTCTTTAGGCATATCTTCTGGTATAGAACTGTTTGTATTTTCCGTTTCAGCTTTAGACAAATCTAATTTTTCTTTATCTATCTGAAAACAGATTTCAAAACTAAAATTTGAACCTTTATTCTCAATGCTATTTAAATGAATATCAGATTCGAATAATTTAAGCATCTTTTTCACAATTGGTAAACCTAAACCTGTTCCCTGGTAATTATAGTTAGTAGGTTTTATTTGAGAAAATTCTTCGAAAATCTCTTTTTGCTTGCTTTGCGGTATTCCGATACCGTCGTCCTCTACTTCAAATTGAAGTTTGCATTCCTCTGAAGTTTCTTCCACACGTTTTACCCGTACCCAAATGTTTCCTCTCTCGGTGAATTTTAAAGCATTTCCCATAAGATTCACCATTATTTGTGACAATCTTACCGAGTCTCCTATTAAATATTGAGGTACAACTTCATCAATTTCAAGATGCATTTTATTTCTATTCTGAATTCGGGTAAATTCAAGTGTATTCGTAATACTATGCAGCAAATCTCCTAAATGAAATGGGTTGTTTTCTATTTTCACCTCTTTAGATTCCATTTTATTAATTTGCAGTACATCGTTTATTAAAGCGAGAAGATAATCTGCTGAGAACTTTAGAGACTTCAAATCATCTTGATGACTCTTTAGATGTTTATCTTCAAGCAATAAAGAGGTTAAGCCAATAACGCCGTACAGTGGTGTTCTAAGCTCATGGCTTACGGTAGAAAAAAATTGTGTTTTCAGATTAGAAAGCCGCTCGGTCGCTTCTTTCGATTTTTGGAGCTCCAGATTTTTTTCTTGCAGCTCGCTAATTAATACTCTTCGTGAACTGTTGATTTTGTAAAGAAATATCAAGATTATAGATAAGACAATAGCGGCAACTATCAGTAGAATGAGCTTTTCGTTAGATTTGTCGATTATTTTCTGTTGATATTCCTTTTCTTTTCTAGCAATTTCCAGATTTTTTTGATATTCATTAACGTCGAATCTCGCATTAGCGGCCTGTATTTGAGTAGTCTTTATATGCTCAAAAGTTTTCGAATCATAAAAATTTTGCTGCTTTAAAGCGTTATAGGCTTCTTGATAGTTTCCTGCTTTGAAAAGCATTTCAGCGTACCACTTATAAGCTTCGGCACCTTCGTATTCTAAGCTATCGCGATTTACAATATTTACTGCATTTTCAAAATAGACCTCGGCAGAATCAATTTCATTTGATGCTAAGAAATACCTACCATAAAGCGTATTAAGTTCAGCATTTATATAAGACATCTCCTGATTTTTCAGAATTTTTGTGGCATTATCTAAATACGTTTTCGCTTTAGAAGCTTGATCGTTATCAAGATAGGTCCAGGCAATATTAATGTTTGGAGCTATAAGTTCTTCTTTATTATCTAATTTGGTAGCAAGATCTATTACTCGGTTATAATAATCGATACCCTTTTGATAATTATCGCTAGCCTCAGAATAAATATTTCCTAAATTATTATAAGACCACATCAGCAAAGTATCATTATCTGCTGCAGCTGCAAACTTTAAAGATTTTATGTAATGAGATTTAGCTCTGGTGGTGTCTCTTAGCTCTTCGTAGGCAGTTCCTAAATTATTATGAGCATGATATAAATAATAATTCTGACCCGCTTCCTTTTCAGCCAAGCCTATCAAATTCATTGAGCATTGGATACCCTTATGATAATTATAATTATCAAAATACTGTATAGAAGTCTCTAATAGATTTTCAAGGCTATCCTTACTCACCTGGGCATCCAAAGATAAAGATGCCAGATTTGCTAAAAATCCTAAGATGAGTATTTTTTTTGTCAAGCTAAATGAAAGTTAAAAACATAAAACAGCGAAAATTACTCGATTTAAGCCAATTACCCAAAAAAATAAGCCAAACATGATAAAAACTTGGTTAAACAGCCGTAAATTTATTTTATATTAAAAAAGACAACGTTTATGCAATATCCATGGCATTTGTATTTAATGGGATTCATGTATACTATAGCTGGCATCAATCACTTTATAAAACCAAAAATGTATGTGAGGATCATGCCGCTATATATACCGGCGCACCTTAACATGGTTTATTTAAGTGGAATTGCTGAAATTATTCTGGGAATTGCGGTTTGCTTTTCTATGACTAAAAACTACGCGATATACGGAATTATTGCCATGTTGCTTATTTTTTTTACTGTTCACTTTCACATGCTTTCTTCTCCTGAAGCGGGCGCAGGATTACCAAAATGGCTTTTAATTCTTAGAATTCTGTTGCAGCTTTTATTAATTTGGTGGGCGTGGTTTTACCTGAAATTTTAATGTAATGCAACAATTTGATCTTCCCCAGGCCAAATTAATATATGATTCCGATTTTTTAAATTCTGAATTTGCAAACTCGGTTTTCGAAGAGTTATATAATGAAACCAACTGGATTCAGGAACCCATTAAAATCTTCGGAAAAGAAATGATGCAACCAAGGTTGACGAATCTTTTTGGCAAGAAGTCTTATTCCTATTCGAATATCGTAATGAAACCTAATCCTTTACCTGAAGTACTTCTGCAATTAGAAGAAAAGATTGAAGAAGCGGCAGATTCAAAATTCAATGTTTGTCTAGCTAATTTATATCGCGATGGGCGGGACAGTATGGGATGGCACAGTGATGATGAAAAAGAACTGGGAAAAAACCCGATTATCGCCTCGGTAAGTTTAGGAGGAGAAAGGATGTTTCATCTTCAGCATAAAACAAAAAAAGAGCTAAAACAAAAATTTGTTCTAGCTCATGGTAGTTTACTTATAATGGCAGGGGAAACTCAGCATTACTGGAAACATCAGCTTCCTAAAACTAAAAAACAAGTTTCGCCACGAATTAACCTCACTTTTAGGCAAATCTTGGATTAGCCATAAATTTCATTTAAAATCTTTGCAAGACGTATACCGCCCTTTTGTAATTGTTGTCTAACTGTTGGAAACCACTGGTACATATATTTGTAACCAAGATCATTATCTTCTTCAACAGATTTGTATAATTCTTCAGCAAGATCTCTACTCTCGTACACCCAATCTAATAAGTTTCCGCTCTCGATAGCCTTAATTTGCATTTTGCTTAATTCATCACGATTTTCAGCAAGTTCAGTATAACTCATCTGATAAGAATCGATCATTTTACTGTCCCAAACACTATGAATATTGGTCTTTTTTCCAAACCATTCTACATCTACTCTATTGCCTCCTAAATCTGCAGCATGCCCAACGTGAAATGGTTGATGCAAATCTCCCACAAAATGAACAAGCATTTTTAAATGGAACTGCTTATCTTCTCTACTTGCGTTTTTATCTTCCAGAACTTCGATACACTTTCTAATTCCGCCAACAAGATCGCCATCTTCACTAGCATGTTCAGCATCGTATTCAGTTGCCTCTGGATCTATATTTACGTAATGCCAAGGGCTATATTTTCTATAAGAAGGATCACTTTTAATGTCATCCCCATGATTTGCTACAAACGCAAGACTATTCCCGTTAAGTAATTTATCAATTGCTTTCTTAGCTCTTCTGTTTAAATGGACTTGCGCAATTTCACCAGTGGTTCTATGGCCTGTTTTGCCCCACTCTATATCGTTGGCTAAACTAAGATTGCTAATTAATACGACGCAAAGTACAATCAATACTCTTTTCATTCTGTTTCAATTTTGCTGCAAATATAACTAAGCTTAAGTAATTTAAATGTTAAACATCTAAAGCGATCAATTTTATTTCAATATATTAGTGATATCATTTTAATATCAATTAAAAATTTAACCACAAATGACACAAGAAAAATCTTCATCTCCATCGAATGGCTATTTCATGCTTTTCATCTTTGCAATCCTATTTCTCGGAAGTATTTTAGGCTTTATTGCTATCAAAAATCCATGGTTTATTTTAGGAATTTTCTTAGCCATCTTGCTTGCACCGGGGTTTATTCTAGTGAATCCTAATGAATCGCGGGTGCTTTTATTATTTGGAGATTATCGCGGTACTGTAAAAAAGAATGGTCTTTTTTGGGTGAATCCTTTTTACACCAAAAAGAAGATTTCTTTGCGTGCCAGAAACTTTGACAGTGAACGACTGAAAGTAAACGATAAACTGGGAAACCCGGTAATGATAAGCACTATCTTGGTTTGGCGTGTAAATGATACTTACAAAGCCTCTTTTGATGTTGATAATTTTGAAAATTTTGTAGTGGTCCAAACCGATGCAGCGGTTAGAAAGCTGGCTAGCATGTATCCTTACGATAATTTTGCAGATGAAGGTTTAGATGAAGATATTACCTTAAGAAGTAGTGTTAACGAAGTGAGCGATGCACTAGAAAAAGAACTAGATGAGCGCTTAGAAATCGCCGGAATCGAAGTGTTAGAATCCCGTATTGGTTATTTGGCTTATGCTAACGAAATTGCCAGTGCAATGCTTAAAAGACAACAAGCCACAGCTATTGTAGCCGCTCGACATAAAATCGTTGAAGGCGCCGTTAGTATGGTAGAAATGGCTTTGGATGAATTAAGTAAAAAAGAAATTGTGAATCTAGATGAAGAACGCCGTGCTGCCATGGTAAGCAATCTAATGGTGATACTTTGTGGCGATAAAGATGCCTCTCCCGTTGTAAATGCCGGTACACTTAACCATTAAATATGAGAGTATTTAAAGAAGAGCAACGGTTTACGCAATGGTGGTTAATCGTTATCTGTACAATAGTCATCCTAGGGATTATAATAAACTTTTTCTCCTACGAAAAACCGCTAGAGCAATTCTCTACCTTCAATATAGTAAGTAAAGCAATAGGACCTATAATAGGCGTTGGAATATTTTTAGTAAAAATGCACACAAAAATCGACAAATATGGAGTCGAAGTTTGGTTTAGTCCATTTCGATTTACTAAAAAAGAGTTTAGATGGAAAGAGCTTGAAAAAGTGCATACTAGAAAATACAAACCCGTTAGCGAATATGGTGGCTGGGGAATTCGTGGCTTAAGCAAACCAAAAGCCTATAATGTAAAAGGAAACAAGGGAATTCAGCTGAAAACAAGAAAGGGACGCTATTTTCTAATCGGGACACAGCAACCAAATAAAGTCGACCAGGTAATTCGTAGATACTTTAATAATTCTGAAGAATGAAAAAAATACTATTCATATTATCGATTTTGAGCATCAATTTTTGTTTCGCTCAATTTGAAGATAAAGATATAGAAGTGAATAAATATGTTCACGGTACAATCTGCGAGCCTTCAGAAAAAACCGAAGTTGCCGCACTGATTATCGCAGGATCTGGACCTACCGATCGCGATGGTAATATTCCAGTTATAAATAATCATAGTCTAGAAATGTTAGCACATGGCTTGGCTGAAAATAATATTGCTAGCTTTCGATACGACAAAAGAATTTTTAGACTTGGTGAACTCAACCTAACGGAAGCTGATCTTTCTTTCGAAGATTTTATTGAAGATGCGGTTACCGGAATCCACTACTTAAAAGATACATTGGGCTATAAAAAAATAGTCGTAATTGGCCATAGCCAGGGATCTCTAGTTGGTATGATTGCCGCAAAAGATCGTGCTTCTGGCTTTATTTCTCTTGCCGGGCCTTCAGAAAAAATGAGCACTAAAATCATAGAGCAGGTGACCAATCAATCACCCGCTTATGGGGACACAACAAGAGTTCACTTTCAGGAATTACAAGATACCGATACGATCAAAAAAGTAAATCCATTTTTGATGAGTATTTTTAGACCATCGGTACAACAATTCATAAAATCCTGGGATCACTACGAACCTAAAAAAGAAATCCAAGAATTGTCCATTCCTATCTTAATTATCAACGGTGATAAAGATAAGCAGGTGAGTATTGAAGATGCAAAAGCCTTAAAAATTGTGGTAAATGATGCTGAATTGTTACTTTTGAAAAATATGAATCATGTTTTAAAATCTGAAGCCGAAACACGAACAAATGAAGAGGGAGAATTGATAGTGCATCCGGAGTTAATCCCAGCACTAACAAAATTCATTCAGGAATTATAGAATATGGCTAAGAAAAAAGCATTTGCATTACGGGTAGATGAAGACATGCTAAAAGCTGTTGAGAAATGGGCTTCCGATGAATTTCGGAGTACCAATGGGCAGATTGAATGGATGCTTAGCAAATGTTTAAAAGAAGCAAAAAGACACCCTAAAGATAAAAAAAAGAAAACTAATGAATTATAAAATTGTCTTTTCAGACATCGACGGTACGCTCTTAAATGGAGAAAGAGAACTTTCCGATTTCACTATAAAAACTATTAAAGAAGTAAAAGAAAAACTACCTGTTGTATTAATTTCAGCTAGAATGCCAGATGCAATGCATCATCTGCAGGAAGAACTCGATATAAGAGAACTTCCCATAATTGCCTATAACGGCGGACTAGTTTTGGTTGACGATAAACCAATCAGCTCGGTAGAAATCCCAATGGATTCTCTAAAAGCGATACATCAATTTAATACTGAAAACAATCTTGATGTACACCTTAGTTTATACCACCACGATGAATGGTATGTGCCGCAAACCGATTTTTGGTCTAATCGCGAAGAAAATAATACTAAGGTAAGCCCCCAAATAAAATCAAATGCTGAAGTTATTGAAAAATGGACTTCAGAAAATAAAGGCCCGCATAAGATCATGGCCATGGGTGACGAAGAAAAAATAGATAAGATTAGCGATTTCTTAAGCGAAAATTATAAAGATAAACTTCACTTCTATCGCTCAAATAAAAACTATTTGGAAGTTGCCAATAAAGAGATTTCAAAATTTTCAGCAATTCAATATCTACTAGATCATCATTATAAAATATCTACTAAGGATACTATCGCTTTTGGTGATAATTACAATGATGTAGAAATGGTTGGCGGTGTAGGCATGGGTGTTGCCGTTTCGAATGCTCGCCAAGAGGTAAAAGACGTTGCTACTAAAATGACAGGACACGGAAAAGAAGATGGCGTAGCCAAAAGTCTTCAGGCAATGTTTTCATTATAATTTCTATTAAAAACTAAAATTATGCAGGTAGAATATAATTTGTATTTTGCCTGCAAATCTTATTTTTATGGAAGACATGCCGGTTTTTACAAATGATGCTGTGGTATTAGGATTACTAATGCTGTCGCTTGGTTTTGTTTTTTATACCTCATCGATCAAAACTGGATTTTGGGCAAAATTTTATAAGATTGTTCCGGGAGTATTAATGTGTTATTTAATTCCGGCTATACTGAATTCGGCTGGATTAATTGATGCTTCGGTTTCTAATTTATACTTTATGGCTAGTAGGTATCTTCTACCTGCGTCATTAGTATTAATGACTTTAAGTATCGATCTAAAAGCAATATTTAATTTAGGTCCCAAAGCTTTAATTATGTTCTTTGCTGCCACTATAGGAATTATTATTGGTGGCCCAATTGCTATTTTACTCATTTCTGCAATATCACCAGAAACTGTTGGTGGCGCAGGGTTCGATGCTACATGGCGTGGTCTATCTACTCTTGCCGGTAGTTGGATTGGCGGCGGTGCAAACCAGGCTGCGATGTTAGAGATTTATCAGTACAACCAGGAAAAGTATGGTGGTATGGTACTTGTAGATATTGTTGTTGCGAACCTTTGGATGGCTATCGTTCTTTTAGGCGTTGGTAAAAGCGACCGAATCGACCAATGGCTGCAAGCAGATAACTCTGCCATAACCGATTTAAAAAATAAGGTTTCGGCATATTCAGATAGTGTAAAGCGAATTCCCAGTTTATCCGATTTTATGATTATCCTAGCACTTGCCTTTGGAGCAGTTGGGATTGCTCATTTTGGTGCCGATGAAATTTCAAGTTTCTTAGTGCGTACTTTTGATGTTTTTCAGGATAAAAAAAGCACATTAGCCTCTTTTTCTTCGGAATTTTTCTGGATGATCACCATTGCCACCGCTCTTGGAATTCTACTGTCTTTTACTAAATTTAAACAATACGAAGGAGCCGGAGCTAGTAAAATTGGAAGCATTTTTATTTATGTTTTAGTGGCCACTATAGGTATGAAAATGGATCTTGGTTCGGTTTTCGAAAATCCTGGATTAATAGCCATAGGTTTAGTTTGGATGACTATACATGTAGTCATTTTACTGGTAACCGCTAAATTGATAAAAGCACCTTACTTCTTCCTTGCGGTAGGAAGCCAGGCAAACGTTGGTGGTGCAGCTTCAGCTCCAGTAGTAGCCGCAGCTTTTCATCCATCATTAGCAACTGTTGGTGTTCTATTGGCCGTATTTGGATATGTGGTTGGAACTTACGGAGCCATATTATGTACCATGCTTATGCAGATCGCTTCAGGAAGTTAGATAATTAATTGATTTGTCCTTCAGTAAAAAATTAAAAAATAAATTTTACATCTTCAATAGTTAGATAAAATAGAAAATTATAAGATATTTGCGCTGCTTAAACCAATACGATACAATGAAAAAAATTAGCTTACTTTTACTTCTTGTTCTTACCATTATCGCCTGTTCCCAAAAAGAAACGAACCTTAAAGTTTCTGGAAACATTAAAGGACTTAAAAAAGGTACGCTTTTTCTTCAAATGATCGATGACACTTCTTTGGTGAGTGTAGACTCTGTAGAAATTAACGGCGATTCTAATTTCTTACTACAAGCAGATATCGATAGTCCACAGATGATGTATCTATATTTAAACAAAGTGGACAATTCTGAATTTGACGATCGCTTAGATTTCTTTGCAGATGAAGGCGAAACAAAGATTATAACTTCGCTTGAAAAATTTGAAACCGATGCGAAAATTACCGGTTCTGTAAATCAGGAGAAACTTATAGAATATCGTAAAATGATGAGCAGGTTTAATGATAGCAACCTGGAAATTATAAAAGAAAACTTCGAAGCTCAAAAAGCCGAAGATGATGATAAACTTATAGAATTAGACAAACGCTACGAAAGCCTTTTAAAGCGCAAATATCTTTACACGGTAAACTTTGCTCTTAACAATAAAGATCTAGAAGTTGCTCCTTACCTAGCCTTATCTGAGGTTTTTGATGCCAACATCAAATATCTAGACACTATTTATAGCTCTTTAGAAAAAGATGTTAGAAAATCGAAATACGGTAAACAGCTTAAAAAATTCCTGAAAGAGCGCCGCGAGGAAGAAAAATTAGAAGACGAAATTGAAGCTGATAATACTGAAGCTAATTCTTAAGATTCAAAGCAACAGCTGAATTAAAATTTAACTACAAGCCTGAAAAATCGGTAGCATTCTCATTAAATCTTTAAGAGAACCTTAGTAGTTGTTCCCTAGCCTTTTCTTTAAATTTGAGAAAAAGGCTTTTATGATTGCTAAACCAAATCCAAAAGAAAAATACGATCTTATTTGCGTAGGTGGCGGAATTATGAGTGCGACGCTAGCACTTATGACTAAAATTATCGATCCCGATGCTAAGATTATTATTTTTGAACGTCTTAAAAAAGTAGCTCAGGAAAGTACAGAAGCCTGGAATAATTCAGGTACGGGACATTCTGCATTCTGTGAACTTAATTATACTCCGGAAAAAGAAGACGGCTCGATTGACATTTCTAAAGCCAAGCAAATTTTTCAGCAATATGAGCAATCAAAGCAATTTTGGTCTTACTTACTAGAAAAAGGGTTGCTAAAAAAGCCTAAAAGCTTTATTCACTCCTCGCCACATCATAGCTGGGTGACGGGACAAGACAATGTTGATTTTCTCAAAAAAAGACATGCTGAAATGACCAAAAGCTTCATGTTTGAAGAAATGAAATTTTCTGAAAAACCTGAAGATTTAGAAAAATGGTTTCCGCTAATTATGGAAGGTCGTAATATTGACGAACCTGTGGCGGGAACGCGAATGGAACTGGGAACCGGTGTTAATTTTGGTAATTTAACCGAGCAATTTTTTAGAATCTTAGAAGAAGAATATAAAGTTCCTATTCTTTTAGATCATGATGTTTTAGATATCGATCCTTACACAAAAGACGAATGGCTTATAGAAGCTAAGTATAATAAAACGGGGTATAAAACCTATTACGACAGCAAACACGTATTTATAGGCGCTGGCGGTGGAGCTTTGCCTTTGCTGCAAAAAGTAGAGATCGAAGAAAAAGAAGGCTATGGTGGTTTTCCTGTAAGCGGCCAATGGTTGTTTTGTAAAAATCAGGACGTAATTGAGAAGCACGATGCTAAAGTGTATAGTAAGGCTGGCCCAGATGCGCCACCAATGTCTACACCACATTTAGATACCCGTTATATTGATGGCAAAAAACAGTTATTATTTGGTCCTTTTGCAGGTTTTAGCACTAAGTTTTTAAAAGAAGGCTCCTATTTAGACTTACCTAAATCGATCAATTTCACCAACATTCCATCGATGTGGGGCGTTTTTTGGCACAATATACCACTTACTAAATATTTACTTGGGCAAATCCAGATGGATCATGAAGATCGAATGGACGAGCTACGGAATTTTGTAAAAAATGCTAAATCGGATGAATGGGAATTGAAAGTAGCCGGACAAAGAGTTCAAATCATTAAAAAGGATGAAGAACAAGGCGGAACACTTGAATTTGGTACCGATGTGGTACATTCTAAAGATGGAAGGATTACAGCCCTTTTAGGAGCTTCCCCGGGAGCTTCAACTACAGTTCACATAATGATAGATATTTTGAAGATCGCTTTTCCTGAAAAATTAGAACAAGAACCTGTAAAAGCGAAGTTGGACGAAATGATCCCTTTCTGGAACAGAGAAATTTCAGAAGACAATAAAGAGGAATTTAGAGAAATTCAGCGAAAAACGTCTAAGCTGCTAGAATTGGATGCCTTGCATTAATTGGTTGTGAATAGTGAGTAGTGAAAATTAAATTTTAAATAATAGAATATGGACTTGAATCTTGAATCTTGAATCTTGAATCTTGAATCTTGAATCTTGAATCTTGAATCTTAATTTACAAAGTATATAAAAACAAAAAACCTCCTTAGAAATTCTAAGGAGGTTTTTTTATTCTGAGCCGATGGAGGGACTCGAACCCA
Organism: Zunongwangia endophytica; assembly: GCF_030409505.1. Lineage (NCBI taxonomy): Bacteria > Pseudomonadati > Bacteroidota > Flavobacteriia > Flavobacteriales > Flavobacteriaceae > Zunongwangia > Zunongwangia endophytica. The sequence continues at coordinate 2,019,616 of NZ_JAUFPZ010000002.1, forward strand.
CGACCTGCTGATTACAAATCAGCTGCTCTAGCCAGCTGAGCTACATCGGCGTCACTCTAATTAAAGAGCATTTATTTTTCCAACAAGCTTTTCAGCTTTTACTTTCAAATCTTTTTGAACTGCTTTAAAATGTTGTTTTTTATTTTCAACATCTTTCTTGTTGATCTCAGCGATAATTTCGTCAAAATCTGCGATAGCTTCGTCCACTATGGCTTCAGTTTTTGCAGAATCTTCAGGAGTTGTTTCCTGATGGATGTATGCAGCTTCAATAATATCACCGAATACATTATTCGCGTCCCGCTTAAGTAATCTTTTACTTGCCATATCTTATAATTTCGGCTGCGAATTTAATTCATTTTCCGAATATAAAAACACTTTTCTGGATTTTTTTTTCAAAAAAATTATGGCCTTAACTTCGTTCAGATTATAATCTAAAAATTTATTCGCCTTTATAAGTCACAAAATTGCGTGGCGTTTCGTACAAAGTTACCTGAAGGTCTAAATTTTCTCGTAGCTTATCTCTTAATTTATTCCAGATCACTACAGCGATATTTTCAGCAGTTGGATTTAAACTTTTAAATTCTTCAACCTCAACATTTAGATTTTTATGATCAAAAGGAGTTTCTACTTCCGTATAAATAAGATCTTTTAATCGTTTTAAATCCATTACAAAACCAGTTTCCGGATCTATTTCACCGGTTACCGAAACGGTAAGTTCGTAGTTATGCCCGTGATAGTTTGGATTACTACACTTCCCAAATACATCAAAGTTCTTCTGGTCGCTCCACTCTTTTTTATACAATCGGTGTGCCGCGTTAAAATGAGCTTTTCTGTTTACAGTTAATCTCATTACGAAATATGATTATAATATTTATCGAATATGATCTTAAACCATTCGGTATAAACCCCGGGATTTACCTTCATATCTTCCTTTACCTCTTCCAGGCTTACCCATTTCCAAGCGTGTACTTCATCAGGATTAGGTTTTGGATTTTCATCAAAATGTCCTACCAGAATATGATCAAACTCATGTTCGGTTAAGCCGTTTTCAAAAGGTGCTTTATAAATAAAAGATATGGTATCTTTAAGATCGGTACTAAAACCCATTTCTTCCATCAACCTACGTTTGCCTGCCTCTACATTAGATTCGCCTTCACGTTGGTGGCTACAACAGGTGTTTGTCCAAAGTCCCGGTGTATGGTATTTGGTTAATGCACGCTGTTGCAACATAAGCTTCCCTTCTTTATTGAATACAAAAACCGAAAATGCCCGATGTAAGAGCGCTTTTTCGTGCGCTTCAATTTTTTCCATCAAGCCGATTTGCTCGTCTTTCTCGTTAACTAAAATTACTTGATCTGTTCCCATCATAAAATTTAGATCTCCAAATGTACAAAATAGTGCTCATCTTAAAAATGCCTATTTCTACAGCTAAAAATCAATATTAATCATTAAGCTTCAAATACTAAACATAAGGCATGTTTAAAATTCCTTAAAATAATAGTATTTTTGCGCCACAAATATCGGTAGATGAAAACTTTTCAGAAAGAACTAAGACGCAGAAGAACCTTTGGTATTATCTCTCACCCTGATGCGGGTAAGACAACGCTTACAGAAAAACTCCTTCTTTTTGGAGGTGCTATTCAGGAGGCGGGTGCTGTAAAATCTAACAAAATCAAAAAAGGAGCAACGAGTGACTTTATGGAAATTGAACGCCAGCGTGGAATTTCTGTAGCTACTTCGGTTTTGGCATTCGAATATAAAGATATTAAGATTAATATTCTGGATACTCCCGGTCACAAAGATTTTGCTGAAGATACTTTTAGAACCTTAACAGCAGTAGATAGCGTAATTGTAGTTATCGATGTAGCAAAAGGGGTTGAGGAACAGACTGAAAAACTAGTTGAAGTTTGCCGAATGCGTAACATTCCCATGATCGTTTTTATCAATAAAATGGATCGTGAAGGTAAAGATGCTTTTGAGCTTTTAGATGAAATCGAACAAAAATTAAATCTTACCGTAACGCCACTTTCCTATCCTATTGGTATGGGGTATGATTTTAAAGGGATTTACAATATTTGGGAGAAAAATGTCAATCTTTTTACAGGAGATCCTAGAAAAGATATCGAAGATACTATCGAAATTTCAGATCTAAGTTCTTCAGAATTAGATGATCTAATTGGTACTGATTCCGCAGATGAGCTTCGTGAGGAATTAGAACTAGCACAGGGTGTTTATCCTAAGTTTGATAACAAGGCCTACCTGGAAGGCCGTTTACAACCGGTATTTTTTGGTTCAGCTTTAAATAATTTTGGAGTGCGCGAATTGCTGGATTGCTTTATCGATATTGCGCCACCACCAAGACCAAAAGAAAGTGATACTCGTATAGTAGAACCTGCCGAGGATAAATTTACAGGCTTTGTTTTTAAAATCCATGCCAATATGGATCCTAAGCATCGTGACCGCCTAGCATTTATTAAAATCGTATCTGGAAAGTTCGAAAGAAATAAAAACTACCTCCACGTTCGCCATAATAAAAACCTGAAATTTTCGAGTCCGAATGCTTTTTTTGCTGAAAAGAAAGAGATTGTAGATACTTCTTATGCCGGTGATATTGTTGGATTACATGATACCGGAAACTTTAAAATTGGTGATACTTTAACTGAAGGAGAAAACCTGAATTACCGCGGAATTCCTAGTTTCTCACCAGAGCATTTTAGGTATATTAACAATGCCGATCCTATGAAATCTAAGCAATTGGAAAAAGGCGTTGATCAATTGATGGACGAAGGTGTTGCCCAGTTATTTACGCTTGAGTTTAATGGTCGTAAAGTAATTGGTACCGTTGGTGCATTACAGTTTGAGGTTATTCAATATCGTTTGGAGCACGAATATGGTGCGAAGTGTACTTACGAAAACCTGAACGTATTTAAAGCAACCTGGGTAGAAGCTGAAGATGAAAAGAGCGAAGAGTTTAAAGACTTTAAGCGTGTAAAATCTAAATTTTTAGCGAAAGACAAACAAGGCCAGTTGGTATTTTTAGCCGACTCCCAATTTTCGCTACAGATGACGCAGCAAAAATATCCGTCTATTAAATTCCATTTTACTTCGGAATTTTAAGTAATTCAATTTCAGGATATACTGAAATATTATAGCATAAACTAGCTATAAACTTAAGCTGAAAAGACTAAGAATAGCTGTTTATTTACTATATTTTCAGCATAAAGCTGAACTATGGAAAGTATCGACAAGTTCGTCGCAGATTTTGCCTCTGCCGTATGGGGATTGCCTTTAGTGATCTTACTTATTGGTGGAGGAATTTTTTTATTGATTTATTCCAAATTTCTTCCATTTAGATATCTGGGGCATTCTATAGATCTTCTAAAGGGAAAATATGACGATCCAAATGATCCTGGAGAAATTAGTCATTTCCAGGCTTTAGCCACAGCTTTGAGTAGTACCGTTGGTATGGGAAATATCGCTGGTGTCGCTGTTGCTATTGCAGTTGGTGGTCCCGGTGCCGTTTTTTGGTTATGGGTTAGTGCTGTTGTTGGAATGGGAACTAAGTTTTTCACTAATACATTGGCGGTGATGTATCGCGGCAAAGATTCTGAAGGGAAAATTCAGGGTGGCGTAATGTATTTTATTACTGAAGGCTTAGGCCGAAATTGGAAGTTTTTAGCCATATTTTTTAGTGTAGCCGGACTGATTGGCGCACTACCTATTTTCAATGTAAATCAGCTTACAAAAGCCATTAACTTTATTCTATTAGAACCCAATGGGATTGAGACCGGTAATGTTTCTAATATTACCATTGGCGTTATTCTAACTATCATAACTTCTGTTGTGGTATTAGGTGGGTTGTATCGCATTAGTCGTACAGTTTCTAAACTTGTGCCTGCGATGGTAGTCTTATATTTTATTTCTGTAGTGGCAATTTTAGCGATAAATTTTGAACAGCTTCCGCAGTATCTTTCTTTAATTTTTACAGATGCCTTTGCAGCAGATAATTATCAGGGCGATCCGCTTTTTGGCGGACTCTTAGGCGGTTTAATTCTATTAGGAATACGAAGGGGAGCTTTTTCTAACGAAGCTGGTATTGGCACCGCTACAATGGCTCACGGTGCTAGTAAAACATCCCAGCCCATTCGCGAAGGTCTTGTTGCCATGTTAGGACCAGCAATTGATACGTTAATTGTTTGTACACTTACCGCTCTTACAATTTTGGTGACCGGAGTTTGGCAAACCAGCGAAGCAAGTGGCGTTGCTTTAACGGCAAAGGCTTTTGGAGATTCCATTCCTGGTGTCGGACCATATTTGCTTTTAATATGTATCGCAGCTTTTAGTATTTCCTCTTTATTCTCATATTCTTACTACGGAACAAAATGTCTGTCGTTTCTTGTTGGCGCGAAACACAAGCACTGGTACAATTATTTTTACATTATCAGTATTATGCTTGGTGCAACCACAGAGCAAAGTATTATACTGAATATAATTGATGGTTTCTTTGCGCTAATGGCGATACCAACCATGATTTCAACGTTGATATTAGCACCACGAGTAATGAAACAAGCTAAGTTATATTTTAAAAAATACGGATAACTTTTAATTCTCAGATTTGGGAAATACATCTACTTTCTTTCCGGTTAACTCTTCCAATAAAGCAGTTTTACGCATAGCACCCCATATTTCTAATTCTGGATCGCTGTGAGTAGTGATAACTAGATTGATTTTTTCCGCAGTATGTTCAACCGCTAGATTCTGAACATTTTGATAGTGGCTTCTATCCAGACCATCTGCAACCCTAATTATAGCAGCGAGTTTTTTAACCCTCTTTCTTAATTTCTTATCTAATTTTTTATAGGGTTTGTGCCCTTTTTTTGGAGCGGATTTTCGGTGGTAACGTGCTACATTAGCCATGATATTAATTTCATCTTCTGTAAACCCAAGTAAATCGGAATATCGGATTAAATAGAGCGCATGTTTATGATGTTTTCTATGAGAAATATAATATCCAATATCATGCATCAAACTTGCATATTCCAACAGTTCTCGATCGCTTTGTTCTAAATTAAGATCTGCCTGAAATTCATCGAAAAGCTGTAATGCAAATTTGGCGACGTGTTGAGAATGCTCTTTTGCCCAATTACATTTTCGTAATAACTCAAAAACACTTCGGCGCCGAGGGTCTTCAAAACTTGCCACTAAATCTAGATGAAGCTCATCCTTCTTCTTATCGATATAATTTAAAATCATTCCCTCTCGCAAGGCTCCTTCAGAAATTTTAATATTTTGGATAGAAAATTGTTCTATTAAAAATTTCAATAAAACCATACCGGGATTAATAATATCAACTCTCTTTTCTTCTAAGCCCTTCTCTTTTAATCTTCCTTTTTTATCTAGTTTGATAAAATCATGATATAAATCTAGAAAAGACTCCGATTGGAAACTTAGCTCGTTAAGTGTTCTTTTCGCAGTAATATCATTACGCTTTGCGACCATTTCTGCAATATTTTCCATTGTACCAGAAGAACCAATGATGGTTTTTACATTATGCTTTTTGGCCAGACGTAATACTTCAGCTAATTCTTTTTTAAAATGTGCTTCTAATTTCTCGATAGTCTTTTTTTCGATTGGATCTGAATCGATAAAAGCGGCCGCCATTCTTGCGACTCCCAGTTTCAGACTATTGTAATAGATAAACTCATCTTGATTTCCAATAATAAATTCAACACTACCGCCACCAATGTCGGCCATCAAAACCATTTCTTCCTCGATAACAACACTGTGCTTAATAGCTAAACCAATCATTTCTGCCTCCATTTTACCAGATATGGCTCGAACAATTATTCCTACTTCGTCTGCCACTTCCTTAATAAAGTCCCCTCCATTTTTGGCTTCTCTGATGGCGCTGGTTGCATACGCCAAAATTTGTTCTACGTTATGACTGTCACATAAAAACTTAATATGACTTAAGGCTTCTAATCCACGATCCATTGCCTCTCTACTTAATCGATCTTCCATACCTTTCTCTGCAAGGCTGACCATTGCTTTCAGCTTATTAACCGTGCGAAAACTGCCATCAGGATAAATGTCCACTAAAACTGCATGAAATGAATTCGTACCAAGATCGACTGCTGCTATTCTTTTGGTTGGTTGAGATTGTGAATTTTGATCGGTCATAAAATATGTTTAAAAATGGAATAACTTTTAAGTATTTCTAAAGTTAAGCAAATATCAGGTACTAACGTAAAAAAGAAAAACCCACGGCATATACCGTGGGTTTAAATTATACTAGCGAGCTTATTAAGCTTGTCCTGTAGGACCAAAATTCATAGGAATTGGTGTTTTCTCGTAATCTTTTATTTCGCCATGTTGTTTTTCGAAACGCTCAACATTATCAGCTAAAGCTTTTAAAAATCGTTTAGCGTGCTGTGGCGTAAGTATAATTCTGCTTTTTACTTTGCTTTTCGGTTTACCAGGCATGATATTTACAAAATCCACAACAAATTCTGAAACCGAATGGTTTATAATCGCAAGGTTAGAATAGGTTCCCTCTGCAACTGCTTCATCCAGTTCAATATTAATTTGTCCCTGTTTTGGCTTCTTTTCTTCACTCATGTTTATTTTTTTAGCTCAATCGTACAGATTGAATTCGGTGCGATAGTTGGATAAAAAGCATTTGATGTAAAACGTCTTCTTAAGCACTATCACTTTATATTATTTAAAAATACAAAAAATCCCGTCACTGAATTTCTCAGGACGGGATTTTACTATTTATCACGTATGTTCGTTTTCAGAACTTCGTTTTTAATTATAGTTTACTTCTTGCTTTTTCTCTAGCATTTCGTCGAATTCTTCTTTAGAACCAACTATGATGCTATCGTATTTACGCATACCTGTACCTGCAGGAATTCTATGCCCTACAATTACATTTTCCTTAAGACCTTCTAGAGAATCGATCTTACCGCTTACCGCAGCTTCGTTCAATACTTTAGTTGTTTCCTGGAAGGATGCCGCAGAAATAAACGACTTAGTTTGAAGTGACGCTCTGGTAATACCTTGTAGAACCGGTGTTGCAGTTGCTGAAACAACGTCTCTAGCGGTAGCCAGATTCTTATCTTCTCTTCTAAGTGTTGAATTCTCATCTCTAAGCTCTCTTAAAGATACGATTTGTCCTGGTTTCAAGTTTTCAGATTCACCAGCATCTTCGATAACTTTCATTCCGAAGATTTTATCGTTCTCTTCAATAAAGTCAGATTTATGAACAAGTTGGTTTTCTAGGAAAATAGTATCTCCTGGATCAACGATTCTTACTTTACGCATCATTTGACGTACTACTACCTCAAAGTGCTTATCGTTAATCTTTACCCCTTGTAATCTATAAACTTCCTGTACTTCGTTAACAAGATATTGTTGTACTGCGTTTGGCCCTTTAATATTCAAAATATCTTCCGGAGTGATTGATCCATCGGATAATGGCATACCTGCACGAACGTAATCATTTTCCTGCACTAGGATCTGGTTAGAAAGTTTTACTAAATACTTTTTAACCTCACCAAGTTTAGACTCAACGATAATTTCACGGTTACCACGTTTTATCTTACCAAAAGAAACCACACCATCAATAGCACTAACTACTGCCGGATTAGATGGGTTACGTGCTTCGAAAAGCTCTGTTACCCTTGGAAGACCACCAGTAATATCACCTGCTTTAGATGATTTACGAGGAATCTTAACCAAAATCTTACCAACACCAATTTTTTCTGCATTATCAACCATAAGGTGAGCACCTACAGGTAAGTTATAAGAACGAATCACTTCGTCTTTCTTACCTAAGATATGCAAGGTTGGAATAAGCTTTTTATTACGAGATTCAGAAATTACTTTTTCCTGGAATCCTGTTTGCTCATCTATTTCAACTTGATAAGTTACACCTTGATCTATATTTTCATATTTGATCTTACCAGCAAATTCAGAGATAATAACACCATTATATGGATCCCACTGACATACTGTAGTTCCTTCATCTATTTCAACACCATTTTCAATAAAGATTTCAGAACCGTAAGGAATATTGTTTGTACTCAGAACAACACCTGTCTTCTTATCCTTAACCTTAATTTCCGCTGTACGTGAAATTACAATATCTGAAGTGCTACCATCAGGAGCCTCTCCTTTTACTACTTTAAGATCATCAATTTCAGCAATACCACTAAACTTAGTAATAAGTTTGTTTTCTTCTGAAATGTTTCCTGCAATACCCCCAACGTGGAAAGTACGTAGCGTTAGCTGTGTTCCTGGCTCTCCAATAGACTGAGCAGCAACAACACCTACAGCTTCACCTCTTTGTACAAGTTTGTTTGTAGCAAGGTTACGACCGTAACAGTTAACACAAATACCTTTTTTAGCTTCACAGGTAAGTGGAGAACGTACTTCTACGCTTTCTATAGGTGCGTTTTCTATTGTCTTAACAATGTCTTCTGTAATTTCTGCTCCAGACTCAACGATTAGCTCCTCGGTACTTGGATTATAAACATCATTTAAAGAAATACGACCTAAAATTCTTTCTCCAAGAGATTCTACAATCTCTTCGTTCTTTTTAAGTGGCTTAACTTCTACACCTCTTAATGTTCCACAGTCTTCTTCATTTACAATAACATCCTGAGAAACATCAACCAAACGACGTGTTAGGTAACCTGCATCGGCAGTTTTAAGAGCCGTATCCGCAAGACCTTTACGAGCACCGTGAGTAGAAATAAAGTACTCAAGAATTGAAAGACCCTCTTTAAAGTTAGAAAGAATCGGATTTTCAATAATTTCACCTCCACCAGAGTTAGATTTCTTAGGCTTGGCCATAAGACCACGCATACCGGTAAGCTGACGAATCTGCTCTTTAGATCCACGAGCACCAGAATCAAGCATCATAAACACCGAGTTAAACCCTTGCTTATCTTCACGAATTCGCTTCATTGCTAATTCAGTAAGACCAGCATTGGTAGATGTCCAGATATCAATAACCTGATTGTAACGCTCGTTATTGGTAATAAGACCCATGTTATAGTTACCAATAATTCCTTCTACCTGCTCATTCGCTTCATCGATCATTGTTTGTTTCTCAGCTGGTATAATAATATCACCTAAGCTGAAAGACAATCCACCACGGAATGCAAATCCATATCCAAGAGACTTAATCTCGTCAAGGAATTCTGAAGTTTCAGGAACACTAGTCATTTTAAGAATATTACCAATAATCTCACGAAGAGATTTTTTAGTAAGTACCTCGTTAATATATCCAGCTACTTCTGGTACAGTTTCATTAAATAAAACTCTACCTACAGTAGATTCGATAATTTGGTAAACAAGTTTTCCTTCTTCATTATAATCTTTAGCTCTAATTTTAATCGGAGCGTTAAGATCTACTCTATTCTGGTTATAAGCAATAACTACTTCTTCAGCAGAATAGAATGTTAATCCTTCACCTAAAACAACTTCTTCTTCTGTAGATCGCTTAAGCTTGGTCATATAATAAAGACCAAGAACCATATCCTGAGAAGGTACTGTAATTGGCGAACCATTTGCAGGGTTAAGGATATTGTGAGAAGCTAACATTAATAGTTGCGCCTCTAAAATTGCCTCTGGTCCTAATGGTAAGTGAACCGCCATTTGATCCCCATCAAAATCGGCGTTAAATGCCGTACATGCTAATGGGTGTAACTGTATCGCTTTACCTTCGATCAATTTAGGCTGGAATGCCTGAATACCTAGACGGTGAAGCGTAGGAGCACGGTTTAGTAATATTGGATGTCCTTTAAGAACGTTCTCTAAGATATCCCATACTACCGGCTCTTTTTTATCTATAATCTTTTTCGCAGATTTTACAGTTTTTACAATTCCTCTTTCGATTAGTTTTCTAATTACGAAAGGCTTGTAAAGTTCTGCCGCCATATTCTTTGGAAGACCACACTCGAACATTTTAAGTTCTGGTCCTACAACGATTACCGAACGTGCTGAATAATCCACACGCTTACCAAGTAAGTTTTGACGGAAACGTCCCTGTTTACCTTTCAATGAATCCGAAAGCGATTTAAGTGGACGGTTGGAATCAGTTTTTACTGCAGAAGACTTTCTTGTATTATCGAATAATGAATCTACAGACTCCTGAAGCATACGTTTTTCGTTACGTAAAATAACTTCTGGAGCTTTAATTTCCATCAAACGCTTCAAACGGTTGTTACGAATAATCACCCTTCTATAAAGATCATTAAGATCTGAAGTAGCGAAACGACCACCATCTAAAGGTACAAGAGGTCTTAATTCTGGTGGAATTACCGGGATTACTTTCATAATCATCCATTCCGGTAGATTCTCACGGTTTTTATTTGCATCACGAAGTGCTTCTACAACCTGAAGACGTTTTAAAGCTTCCGTCTTACGTTGCTTAGAAGTTTCGTTATTTGCTTTGTGTCTTAATTCGTAAGAAAGTTCATTAAGATCTATTCTCTTAAGAATTTCGATAAGACATTCAGCTCCCATCTTAGCGATAAACTTAGTTGGGTCGCTATCTTCTAAATATTGATTTTCCTGAGGAAGTTCATCTAGAATATTAAGATACTCTTCTTCAGTTAGGAAATCCATTTTCTTTAAAGGCTCTCCATCCTCATTTTTGGCATTACCAGCCTGAATTACTACGTATCTCTCGTAGTAAATAATCATATCTAATTTCTTAGAAGGAAGACCTAGTAAATAACCAATTTTATTTGGTAAAGAACGGAAATACCAGATATGAGCTACAGGAACTACCAAATTAATGTGCCCAACACGGTCTCTACGTACTTTCTTCTCTGTTACCTCTACACCACAACGGTCACAAACGATCCCTTTGTAACGTATTCTCTTATATTTTCCACAGGCACATTCGTAATCCTTTACAGGACCAAAAATACGCTCACAGAACAATCCGTCACGCTCGGGTTTGTGCGTACGATAATTGATAGTTTCCGGTTTAAGAACTTCACCACGAGACTCTGCGAGGATAGACTCAGGAGAAGCTAAACCGATAGAGATTTTATTAAATCTCTGTACTGTATTCTTATCATTATTTCTAGCCATAATAAATGCTGCTATCTAATTATTGTGAAAATCCTGAAAACCGGAGCGGTATGCCCGCTCCGATAAACAGTGTTTTATTCTTCTAATTTTAAATCCAGTCCAAGACCTTTCAACTCATGCATCAATACATTGAAAGATTCTGGCAATCCTGGTTCTGGCATAGGCTCTCCTTTTACAATACTTTCGTAAGTTTTAGCCCTTCCTATCACGTCATCAGATTTTACGGTTAAGATTTCACGTAGCGTACTTGATGCACCATATGCCTCAAGAGCCCAAACCTCCATCTCACCAAAACGCTGACCTCCAAACTGAGCCTTACCACCAAGTGGCTGCTGAGTAATAAGAGAGTACGGTCCAATAGAACGTGCGTGCATCTTATCGTCGATCATGTGACCTAGCTTAAGCATGTAGATAACACCTACGGTAGCTCTCTGATCAAAACGTTGTCCTGTACCACCATCAAATAAATAAGTATGTCCAAATCTAGGAATGCCAGCTTCATCTGTAAGCTCATTGATCTGGTCTAAAGATGCCCCATCAAAAATTGGTGTTGCATACTTTTTACCTAATTTCTGACCAGCCCATCCAAGAACAGTTTCATAAATCTGACCGATGTTCATACGAGAAGGTACCCCAAGTGGATTCAATACAATATCTACTGGTGTTCCATCATCTAAGAATGGCATGTCTTCCTGACGAACGATACGAGCAACAATACCTTTGTTACCGTGACGTCCTGCCATTTTATCCCCTACTTTAAGCTTACGTTTTTTAGCAATATAAACTTTAGCAAGTTTTAAGATTCCAGAAGGAAGCTCATCTCCTACAGAAATGGTAAACTTCTCTCTTCTTAGGTTACCCTGAAGATCGTTCTCCTTAATTTTATAATTATGAAGAAGATCTGCTACAAGTGCATTAGTATGATCATCTGTTGTCCAGGTACCCTGAGTAAGGTGAGCATAATCATCTACAGAGTTTAACATCTTTAATGTATACTTCTTACCTTTTGGTAATACCTCTTCACCTAAATCATTTTGAACACCCTGAGCTGTTTTTCCACCTACGATTGCAAATAACTTATCAATTAAATTTGACTTAAGTACTGCAAACTTAGCTTCGTATTTCTTTTCTAAAACAGCAACGTCTTCTTTATCTTGTGCTCTCTTGCGCTTATCTTTAATTGCACGAGCAAACAACTTCTTATTAATTACAACACCACTTAATGATGGTGAAGCTTTTAATGAAGCATCCTTAACATCTCCTGCTTTATCTCCGAAAATCGCTCTAAGAAGTTTTTCTTCTGGTGTTGGATCACTTTCCCCTTTAGGAGTAATTTTACCAATAAGAATATCTCCTGGCTTAACTTCAGCACCTACTCTGATCATACCATGCTCATCAAGATCCTTAGTAGCATCTTCTGAAACGTTTGGAATATCATTAGTAAGTTCTTCGTTACCTAATTTAGTATCACGAACTTCTAGTGAGTACTCATCGATATGAATTGAAGTAAAGATATCATCTCTTACAACTTTCTCTGAAATTACAATTGCATCCTCAAAGTTATACCCTTTCCAAGGCATAAAGGCCACTTTCATATTACGTCCAAGTGCTAATTCACCTTTATCGGTTGCATAACCCTGACATAATACCTGTCCTTTAGTTACTCTATCCCCAACGCTCACAATTGGCTTCAGGTTAATAGAACTACCTTGGTTTGTTTTACGGAATTTAATAAGATTATATGTTTTAGAATCTGAATCAAAACTAACCATTCTATCTTCTTCCGTACGATCGTACTTAATAGTAATTTTCTGAGCGTCTACATATTCTACTTCACCCTCTCCTTCAGCATTAATCAATACTCGCGAATCTGTAGCTACCTGTCTTTCTAATCCAGTTCCTACAATAGGAGAATCTGCACTTAACAACGGCACTGCCTGACGCATCATGTTAGATCCCATTAATGCACGGTTGGCATCATCATGCTCCAAGAACGGAATCAATGAAGCCGAAATTGACGAAATCTGGTTAGGAGCAACATCGGTATAATGAACCTCTTTAGGATCTACTACCGGGAAGTCACCCTCCATACGAGCAATTACCTTATCTGTGTCTATTGTGCCATCATCTGTCGTAGGAATGTTTGCCTGAGCAATCATTTTTCCTTCTTCCTCTTCTGCACTTAGATAAATCGGCTCTTCTGAAATATTGATTTGTCCTTCTGAAACTTTCCTATAAGGAGTTTCAATGAATCCCATTCCATTTACTTTCGAATATACAGAAAGAGAAGAAATAAGACCAATGTTAGGTCCTTCTGGAGTTTCAATAGGACATAATCTTCCGTAGTGAGTGTAGTGAACATCACGTACCTCAAAACCAGCACGCTCTCTAGAAAGACCACCAGGTCCTAATGCAGAAAGACGACGCTTATGAGTAATCTCAGCTAGTGGATTTGTTTGATCCATAAACTGAGAAAGCTGATTTGTACCGAAAAATGAATTAATCACTGAAGACAGCGTCTTCGCGTTAATAAGATCTATAGGTGTAAATACCTCATTATCTCTAACATTCATTCGTTCACGAATGGTACGAGCCATACGTGCTAAACCAACTCCAAATTGTTGAGATAATTGCTCTCCAACAGTTCTAACACGACGGTTAGACAGGTGATCGATATCATCGATCTCTGCTTTAGAGTTAATTAACTCAATTAAATATTTTATAATGGTAATGATATCTTCTTTGGTAAGCACCTGCTTATCCATACCGATATCAAGACCAAGCTTTTTATTCATTCTATAACGTCCTACTTCACCAAGACTATAACGTTGGTCTGAGAAGAAAAGCTTGTCGATAATTCCACGAGCAGTTTCCTCATCTGGCGGTTCAGCATTACGTAGCTGACGATAAATATGCTCAACAGCCTCTTTTTCAGAGTTTGTTGGATCTTTTTGAAGTGTATTATGAATTATTGCATAATCACCGGTAGAATTATCTTCTTTGTGAAGAAGAATTGTTTTAGTTCCTGTTTCAAGAATCTCTTCAATATGATCTTTGTCGAGTTCAGTATCACGATCTAAAACAATCTCGTTACGTTCTATAGATACAACTTCTCCAGTATCTTCATCTACGAAATCCTCATACCATGTATTAAGAACACGAGCTGCTAATTTTCTACCTAAAACTTTTTTAAGTCCTGTTTTAGAAACCTTAACTTCTTCTGCAAGATCAAAGATTTCTAAAATATCCTTATCGCGCTCAAATCCAATTGCGCGGAAAAGAGTTGTTACAGGTAATTTTTTCTTTCTATCAATATAAGCGTACATAACGCTATTGATATCAGTAGCAAATTCTATCCAGGAACCTTTAAAAGGAATTACTCTGGCAGAATATAATTTAGTTCCATTTGCATGGAATGATTGTCCAAAGAATACTCCTGGAGAACGGTGAAGCTGAGATACAACAACACGTTCTGCTCCATTAATGCAAAACGTTCCACTAGGCGTCATATAAGGAATAGTTCCTAAGTAAACATCCTGAACGATAGTTTCAAAATCCTCATGCTCGGGATCTGTACAATATAGCTTAAGCCTAGCTTTTAAAGGCACGCTATAGGTAAGACCACGTTCGATACACTCTTGAATAGAATATCGTGGTGGATCTACGAAATAATCTAAAAATTCTAATACAAATTGGTTACGGGTATCCGTAATTGGGAAATTTTCAAGGAAGGTATTGTAAAGACCTTCATTTCCCCGCTCTTCTGATTTTGTTTCTAATTGAAAGAAATCCTGAAAAGACTTGATCTGGATATCCAAAAAGTCAGGATAGTCAGGTCTGTTCTTTACAGAAGAGAAACTCAATCTTTCAGTTTGCTTTGCTAACATCAATGGACGGATTATAATTTATATAAAAAATGGTGCGATAAAAAGCCTAAGCTCTATATACGCAAAAAGGGTTTAGACCTTCAGGAGCGTATCCTGAGGTCTAAACCTAAATAATATTGCTCTCGTCAAGCTTATTTAAGCTCAACCTCAGCTCCTGCTTCTTCTAATTGAGATTTTAAAGCTTCTGCTTCATCTTTAGCAACTCCTTCTTTAACTGGAGCTGGCGCACCATCTACCAATGCTTTAGCATCTTTAAGACCTAAACCAGTAAGTTCTTTTACTAATTTAACTACTGCTAATTTAGATCCTCCTGGAGCGTTAAGAATTACATCAAACTCTGTTTGCTCTTCAGCAGCTTCTTCACCGCCACCGGCAGCACCACCAGCAACCGCTACAGCTGCAGCAGCAGGCTCAATACCATATTCTTCTTTTAATATATCAGCTAACTCATTAACTTCCTTAACTGTTAAGTTAACTAACTGTTCTGCGAATTCTTTTAAATCTGCCATTTTCTATCGTTTTAAAATTTTTGTAAAAGTTATATTTATTAAAAAGTGCGTACTATACTAGTCCTCTTTTTCAGAAAGAGTTTTAAGGATTCCTGCGATTTTTCCACCACTAGATTTAAGTGCCGAAACAACATTTTTAGCAGGAGATTGTAACAATCCAATGATATCCCCAACAACCTCTTCTTTAGATTTAATGTTAGAAAGAGCTTCTAAATACTCGTCTCCAACATAGATAGCTTCGTCTATAAAAGCTCCCTTAAGAATCGGTTTTTCGTTTTTCTTTCTAAATTCCTTGATTACTTTAGCTGGAGCATTACCAGTTTCAGCAATCATAATAGAGGTGTTACCTTTTAAAGTGGCAGGAAGTTCTCCAAAATCTTTATCTGAAGCCTCCATTGCTTTAGTTAGTAACGTATTCTTAACTACCGCAAGTTGTACATTAGCTTTAAAACAAGCTCTACGTAAATTAGAGGTTGTTCCGGCATCTAAACCTGAGATATCTGCAATATAGATAGTTGAAGTATCAGCTAACTGGGCAGTTAAATCTTTTATTACTTTTGATTTTTCTTCTCTTGTCATAATACCTTATTATTGCTCAGTAAACCTTTTTGTATCTATTGCTACACCAGGGCCCATAGTACTGGACATGTGAATACTTTTAATATACACACCTTTTGCTGCCTGAGGTTTCAGTTTTACAAGCGTAGTTAATAATTCTCTCGCGTTTCCAGCAATCTTATCAGATTCGAAAGATACTTTTCCAACGCCTGCATGTACGATACCAGTTTTATCTACTTTAAAGTCGATTTTACCAGCCTTCACATCAGATACCGCTTTAGAGATATCCATAGTTACCGTACCTGTCTTTGGGTTAGGCATTAAACCTCTAGGTCCTAAAATACGACCTAATGGACCTAATTTACCCATAACGCTAGGCATCGTAATGATAACATCAACATCTGTCCAACCACCTTTGATTTTCTCAAGATACTCATCAAGACCTACGTAATCTGCACCTGCGTTTTTAGCTTCTTCTTCTTTATCTGGAGTAACTAACGCAAGAACTTTAACATCTTTACCAGTTCCATGAGGAAGTGTTACAACACCTCTTACCATTTGATTGGCTTTACGAGGATCAACATTCAAACGAACCGCTAAATCCACTGAAGCATCGAAGCCCTCACTAGAAACTTCTTTTATTAAGGCAGAAGCTTCTGCAACCGAATAGGTTCTCCCGTTTTCGATTTTAGACTGAGCTTCTTTTTGTTTTTTAGTCAACTTTGCCATTTTCTAAATTCTTTTTGGATTAAAACGGTGCATCACCTTTTACAGTTATACCCATAGAACGAGCAGTACCAGCAACCATTTTCATTGCAGATTCCACAGTAAATGCATTTAAATCCTGCATTTTATCTTCTGCGATATCTTTAATTTGATCCCAAGACACACTTGCTACTTTCTTTCTGTTCGGCTCACCTGAACCTTTTTTAGTCTTTGCTGCTTCCATTAGCTGTACAGCTGCTGGTGGAGTCTTGATTACAAAATCAAAAGACTTATCAGAATAAACAGTAATTGCTACTGGTAGCACTTTACCTTGTTTATCCTGAGTTCTACCATTGAATTGCTTACAGAATTCCATGATATTTACTCCGGCAGCACCTAAAGCAGGTCCAACTGGTGGTGAAGGGTTAGCAGCACCTCCGCGAACTTGTAGTTTTACAACTTTACTTACTTCTTTTGCCATTTTTTACATTTTTAGAAGATAGTTTATTAGAGTGGAAGCAAATAAAAAACTATCAAAAAACTTTGTAACAATTATACTTTTTCAACTTGCATATAACTAAGCTCTAATGGAGTTTTTCTTCCAAAGATCTTAACCATAACTTCAAGCTTTCTTTTCTCTTCATTAATTTTTTCTACAGTTCCATTAAACCCGTTGAATGGACCATCAATAACTTTAATGGTTTCTCCTAAAGTAAATGGAATTGCTATATTATCGGTCTTAACAGCTAATTCGTCTACTTTACCTAGCATACGATTAACTTCAGATTGTCTTAACGGAACTGGATCTCCACCCTTAGTTTCACCTAGAAAACCTATAACACCATTAATACCTTTTATAATATGAGGAATTTCACCACCCAGATTAGCTTGAACCATTATATAACCAGGAAAATAAACTCTTTCCTTGTTAATTTTCTTTCCATTTCTAATCTGAATAACTTTTTCGGTAGGAACTAGAACTTGGTCCACCCAATCTTCCATCCCCATATGTGCGATTTCTCGCTCTATATAATCTTTAACTTT
The DNA here is from genome assembly GCF_030409505.1 of Zunongwangia endophytica. NCBI lineage: Bacteria > Pseudomonadati > Bacteroidota > Flavobacteriia > Flavobacteriales > Flavobacteriaceae > Zunongwangia > Zunongwangia endophytica. Next base: position 2,037,428 of record NZ_JAUFPZ010000002.1, read on the forward strand.
ATTTTCTTGTCCACTTACAGCACGAACAACATACCACTTTTTATCCTTAACGTCTGCCATAATTAGATTACGATTTTACCCATTCAAAGTATCCTTCAATTACGTTGCTGAATAAAGTATCAACACCCCATATTACTAATGAGAAAACAATTGAAAAAACTGCAACGAGTATTGTTAACCTTTGAGCTTCAGGCCAACTTGTCCAGGTAACATGGTTTTTTAATTCGTTATAAGACTCAGATAAATAATTAACAATTCCTGCCATTACTAAATATATTTGCACGGGTTGAGAGGCTCGAACTCCCGACACCTGGTTTTGGAGACCAGTGCTCTACCAACTGAGCTAAACCCGTAAGATAAAGAGAAGGTATCCTGAAAAACAGGATACCTTATATATTCAAACTATATTAGTCTAAAATTTCAGTTACCTGACCAGCACCTACAGTTCTACCACCTTCACGGATAGCGAAACGTAGACCAACATTCATTGCAATTGGCTGAATAAGCTCTACATGAATTGTAAGGTTATCACCAGGCATTACCATTTCTACTCCTTCTGGAAGGTTAATTGTTCCAGTTACATCAGTTGTACGTACGTAAAACTGAGGACGGTAGTTATTATGAAATGGAGTGTGACGTCCACCTTCTTCTTTTTTAAGAATATAAACCTCTGCTTTAAATTTAGCGTGAGGAGTTACAGAACCTGGCTTAGTAATAACCATACCTCTAGAGATTTGAGTTTTCTCAATACCTCTTAATAGGATACCAACGTTATCACCAGCTTCACCTCTATCAAGAATTTTACGGAACATTTCAACTCCAGTAATTGTAGAAGTTAATTTACCAGCTCCCATACCGATGATCTCTACAGGATCTCCAGTGTTAGCAACACCAGTTTCGATACGTCCAGTTGCTACTGTACCACGACCTGTAATAGAGAATACATCTTCGATAGGTAAAAGGAAATCTTTATCAACATCACGCTGAGGAAGTTCAATCCAGCTATCAACTGCTTCCATAAGGTCTAATACAGACTGAGTCCATTTATCATCACCTTCTAAAGCACCAAGAGCAGATCCAGAAATAACAGGACCATTATCACCATCATATTCATAGAAAGAAAGAAGATCTCTTACTTCCATTTCAACAAGCTCTAAAAGCTCTTCATCATCAACAAGGTCAACTTTATTTAAGAATACAACGATTCTTGGGATACCAACCTGACGTCCAAGAAGTATGTGTTCACGAGTTTGTGGCATAGGACCATCAGTTGCAGCAACAACAAGGATAGCACCGTCCATCTGAGCAGCACCAGTTACCATGTTCTTTACATAATCGGCGTGACCAGGACAATCAACGTGAGCGTAGTGACGGTTTCCAGTCGCATACTCTACGTGAGAAGAGTTAATAGTAATACCTCTATCTTTTTCCTCAGGAGCGTTATCGATTTGATCGAAAGCTCTTGCTTCAGAAAATCCAGCGTCAGCCAAAACTTTAGTAATAGCTGCAGTTAAAGTAGTTTTTCCGTGATCTACGTGTCCAATCGTACCGATGTTAAGGTGCGGTTTGGAACGATCATAAGTTTCCTTTGCCATAATTAATACTTATTTAATCTTAGTTATATATTAGTGTTCAATTTTATACTAAACCAGAGCCAACGACGAGAATTGAACTCGTGACCTCTTCCTTACCAAGGAAACGCTCTACCCCTGAGCTACGTCGGCAAAAAAAGGGACAAGCCCAATTTCGCTAAACAACAAAAACCATAAGCCATCATGTAGCTTACGGATATTGTTGAACTCGTATGATAATTTCTTAGAGCGAAAGACCGGGTTCGAACCGGCGACATTCAGCTTGGAAGGCTGACGCTCTACCAACTGAGCTACTTTCGCATTTTAAAAAGAATTAAAATTCTTTGTTGGTTATTGTGGGGAGAGCAGGATTCGAACCTGCGAAGACGTAGTCAGCAGATTTACAGTCTGCCCTCGTTGGCCGCTTGAGTATCTCCCCTCAAAATTATCATACCATTATTTCATAGAACTACAACCCAAAAGGCAAAGCTTTATGATGGTATCAAATCGGCTGCAAATTAAAGTAATTTATCAGCACCATCCAAAGCTTTTTTCAAAAATTTTTTGAAAAATTTTCAGCTCACTTACTTCCAATAAGTTAAGAAAACCAAAGCTTTCAGATTCAAAATTTCAAGAGCCGATGGAGGGACTCGAACCCACGACCTGCTGATTACAAATCAGCTGCTCTAGCCAGCTGAGCTACATCGGCAACATACTTTCTTTCACAAAAAAGCCCGCTATTTCTAACGGACTGCAAATGTATACAAATTATTCCTTTCTCAAAATAAAATTTGATTTTTTTTCATCAAGCATATAATTTCGATTTCTCTTTTCTTTTAATCAATTGTCTTTGTAGAGAGTTAACACACTCATCCACACACCCTTCAAATTTTTTACAAGTCTTCTTCACCATTATTTCTTCTCCAGGAATACTTAAAAGAATTTCTGTAATTTTATTGGCTTTGTCGCTGGTATTTTGAACTTTTAAAAAAACGTCTGCATAAACCACTTTGCTGTAATAATTCTCAAGTTTATCCATTTTCTTCTGAATAAAATCAATCAGCTTTTGATCTGCATTAAAGTTTACAGATTGCACATTTACTTTCATAACGTCAAAAATTTAATTAAACAAAAGGTTAAGCTAGTTCTTACTATTGCGAGGATGAGCTGTTTTATGAATGTTTTTAAGCTCTGCAATACTATTATGAGTATAAACTTGTGTTGCAGCCAGGCTAGAGTGCCCTAACAATTCTTTTACAGCATTTAAATCTGCTCCCTGATTAAGTAAGTGCGTCGCAAAAGAGTGCCTAAGTATATGCGGACTCTTTTTTAACTTACCCGACGCCTTACTAAAATAGTTATTTATAATTCTATAAACAAGACTTTCACTCATTTTATCTCCCTTGGAGGAAACAAACAAATAATAATCCGCAGACACTTTCAATTGTTCATTCTCACGTTTTGCTAGGTAATATTCTATACTTTTAAAGACATATTTTAATAACGGCACATATCGCTCCTTATTTCTTTTACCTAAAACTTTAATATTAAGTTGAGATGAATCCAAATCTGCTAGCTTGAGATTGATTAATTCGATACGCCTTAATCCTGTTGAGTAAAATAATTCTATGATTGCTTTATCTCTAGCACCTTCGAACGTATCGATATTTATACTTTCTAGTGCTTTTGTAATTTCTTTTTCTGAGAATGGAATCTGGACTTTCTTACCGGTTTTAAGCGGTTTATGCTTTTGAAGTGGAGAAACAACCACCTCTCCTACTTTCTGTAAAAATTTATAAAAAGATTTAACTGAAGAAATCTTACGATTTATGCTCCTGTTAGAAACACCGGCTTCAGATAGCGAAACAATCCAACTACGAATCTGAGAATAATTTATTTGCTGAAAATCACAGCCGTCGAATTCAGTTTCAATAAAATCCTGAAAGGAAAGTAAATCAGCTTCATAAGCTTTAATGGTATGAGCTGAATAATTCTTCTCTAAGAGAAGGTAGTCTTTAAACTGAATAATAGACATAAAAAAACTGTTGATAAACAAAGTTAAGAAACTTAATTTACCAACAGTTAGATATTTTTACCAAAGAAGCAGGGCTTCAATGATTACATTCATACTTTAATAAGAAAGGAGATACTAGATATCTTCTTCATCTCTAAGGTGCTGAATATATTGCGCTTTTTGCACTTGCGCCCTACGTTCTACAGACGGCTTTGTAAAATGCTGACGACTTCTTAGCTGTCGCATTGTTCCTGTCTTATCGAATTTACGCTTAAAACGCTTAAGCGCTCTATCAATGTTCTCTCCGTCTTTTACTGGTATTATTAACATAGATCCACCTCCTTTCGTTGAAAATTAGGCTGCAAATATAATCGAATTTTACTTACAACCAACTAATATTTAATTATTATTCAAAAATTATAATTTGAATGAAATTTGCGTAATATGAACTACGCTTTCAATCATTATCTTAAGATTTAAAAACTTCTTTTACAGGCGCTTTATATTCTTTCTTATCAATCACCATTTTAGAAATTATCTCTCGTAAAATTTCAGAAGTACCTCCACCAATAGGTCCTAATCGACTATCTCTAAACATTCTGGCCAAAGGATAATCTTCCATATAACCATAACCGCCTAGCATTTGTAAACTACCATAAATAACCTCATCAGCTATTTTGGTACTTAACAACTTAGACATACTCGCTTCTTTAACAGGATACTCCCCATTACCTAATTTATAAGCGGTAGCATAATTAAACTCTTTAATTACAGTCACCTCGCTTACCATATCTGCAATTTTATGTCTAAGCGCCTGAAATTCGTTGATCTTCCTTCCAAATGCTTCACGCTCATTCATGTAATCTATAGCGTAATCTAAAGCAAATTCAGCTCTTGCATGTGCGTTCACTCCCATAATTAAACGCTCCATAGCAAAATGTTGCATTATATAAGAGAACCCCTTATCCTCTTCTCCCAATAAATGATCTGCAGGAATCTCTACATTATCAAATGCGATTTCTCCTGTATCTGAAGCTTTCCAACCTAGTTTATTTAATTTAGAAGCAGAAACTCCTTTTGCATTTCTATCAACAATAAAGATGCTCATCCCTTTACTCTTTAACTCCGGGCTTGTTTTAGCAGCGACAACTAAATAATCTGCATAAACTCCGTTTGTTATAAAGGTTTTTGAGCCATTCAATATGTAGGTATCGCCTTTCTTTTCTGCCGTAGTTCGCATACCTGCTACATCAGAGCCACCAAAAGGTTCACTAACACAAAGCGCTCCTATCATTTCACCATTTATACTTGGTATAAGATACTTCTCTTTTAAAGCGTCATTAGCTTCTATTTTAACGTGTGTCATTGCTAAATAAGCATGCGCCCACATAGCAGCTGCAAAACCACCTGAATTAATTTTCTGTAATTCTTCAAGAAAAATAATCGTATAGAATATATCAAGATTTAACCCACCGTATTCTTCCGGCTGATATAGGCCAAAATAACCCATCTCGCCAAATTTCTGCCAGATAAAACGATCAATAGTTCCAGTCTCCTCCCATTTATCGATGTGCGGAACTACTTCTTTCTGTAAAAAATCTCTAAAACTCTCTCTAAACAGAGCATGCTCTTCGTTAAAATACATGGAATTCATTTAGTATACTATTGAAAAATCTTCGATATGATTCTATTAAAAACACCGCAAAAATATAGCCATTTTTAAAACTAGAATCTAAAACAAGCTTAAAATTAAGAACACAGTACTTTTTTACAATGTATCAATTAAAACTTAAATATAATTGAATTCTATCAATTTTATCCACTGGAAAGCCTTCTATTTTTATCAAATCTTCAACCGAATTTATTTTCTCATGTAAAATTCTATAGTTTACAAGCGCTCTGGCAAGTTCGTAATTTAAATAAGGTATTTCCGAAAGCTCAATCACAGTAACTTCGTTAATATTATGTTTGGAAAAATTCTGCGGAATTTTCTTCATATGACTTTCAAGTTCTAGCCTGGTTTCGGATGTTAAGCCATAGACATCCTGAAGCTGAATAAAACTACGATAACCACCAATAAGCGTTCGATATTTCACTAATCTCTTTCCAAGGCTCTCACCTATTCCCTTTACCTGCATAAGATCTACAGCAGTAGCGGTATTGATATCAATTTTTGTAAAGCTTGACTTTTTTGAAACGGAAGTAGCTTTTATCCAATCTGGAAATTTGAAATTCGGCGAGATACTGTTCAATAAACTATCAGAAACCTTAGTAACCTTTTGAAAATCTGAAGAAGAATTTATCCATTTTCCGGTTGCTCTATACTTCAAAAGTCGATCAATTTCCTCTACAGACATCCCTAAACGATAAGCCTTATAATCACTTAGATAATTAGGGTTGAAAGGATAAATCGTATCCTTATTACCTTGGATGTTTTTTAAACTATCAAGTTTACTTTGAAAAGATTTTAATTCAATAGCTTCCTTTTCTGAAATACTTTCTTCTGAAGCGGAAAAAGGATCGCTATAATATATAATTTGAAGAAGAACAATAATTACTATTAAAACAAAAATCCCATTCCGTTCACTTTTATTGAAAACGAAATGGGATTTCCAGTATTTCATAAATACTTTTATTTCACTATTGCATAGTTGTCTTTGGCTTTCCGTCCTTAGTAAATAATTCTCCTGCTTTCAGCTTTCTGAAATATTCACGAAGATCTTCTCTAACTTCACCACTCATAATATAAAGACCAATGATATTAGGGAAAGACATCGATAAAATCATCATATCAGAGAAATCAAGTACAGCACCAAGACTTATTGACGCTCCAATTACAACAAATACTAAAAAGAATACTTTATAAATAAGTTCTGATTTCGTGCTTTTTCCAAAAAGGAACGTCCAGGCTCTCATTCCGTAATAAGACCAAGAAATCATCGTTGAAAAAGCGAATAAGAACACTGCTACAGAAAGCACATAAGGGAACCAGTCTATCACACTTGCAAAAGCATCTGATGTTAACTGCGTACCTCCTACGCCTTCAACCTCGTGCATTCCTGTAAATATTAGAACTAAAGCAGTTAAAGTACAAACCACAACCGTATCTATAAAAGGTTCTAATAAAGCTACAAAACCTTCAGAAGGTGGATTATTAGTTTTTACAACACTATGCGCAATAGCTGCAGAACCTACACCGGCCTCGTTAGAGAATGCTGCTCTTTGGAATCCTACAATAAGCACACCTATTACACCTCCTTTTAATGCAGAAGGGCTAAATGCACCATCCCAAATTGCATTAAATGCAGGCCCTATATTTTCTATATTAATTCCGATTACAACAAATGCACCTAAAATATACACTCCTGCCATTACTGGAACAATCTTACCGGTTACGTTGGCAATACTGTTAATACCACCAATAATTACGATACCCACAAGTACAGCTAAGATAATCCCGAACCAAAATCCATTACCTTCTAACATAGGAAATTGTCCCGATAAAATTTCAAAGGATTGGTTAGCCTGGAACATGTTACCTCCACCAAAAGAAGCACCAACACCTAATATTGCAAAGAATCCGGCTAAAAATTTACCAAAACTCTTCATATTACGCTTTTCCAAACCGTAACGCAGGTAATTCATAGGTCCTCCAAAAACTCGGCCTTCAGAATTAATATGTCTATATTTTACTCCCAGCGTACATTCCACAAATTTTGAAGACATCCCAAGTAAACCTGCAATAATCATCCAAAAAGTAGCTCCTGCTCCACCAAGTGAAACTGCTACCGCTACACCGGCAATATTTCCAAGACCAACCGTAGCAGAAACTGCAGTTGCCAATGCCTGGAAATGCGTAATTGTACCAGGAGCATCAGGATCATCATATTTACCACTCGCTAATTGAAATGAGTGTTTAAATCCTCTAATATTGATAAAGCCCATTCTAATGGTAAAGAATAAAGCTCCAAAAACTAACCATATTACAATAAAAGGAATTGGATGCGTTTGAGGATCACCATTTGGATGCGTTAAGATAACCGGCTCATCATATTCGATTTGCGCTAAGAAATGCGCTCCAGTTTCAATTAAATCTTCTGTTCTTTGATAATCATAAATTGTTCCGCCTTCTTTAACCAAATACTTCAGGTTACCAGATGCGCTGGCGTATACTGGTCTCTCAGGATTATTAGTTGAAGTCACCACGGCAATTTGATCGCCTTTCTCTACATGAGTTCCTTCTTCTACCAGCCAATTTTTCAAAACAAATTTATCCTGAACTTCGGCTGTCCAACCCGGAGTTTCAACATTTTTGGAATCTGCGTAAACAATAGGATCGTATACTCCTATAGCTGCAAAAGGATCCCAAAAAAGAACAGCGGTTAAACCTTGAACCGCTGGAGTAAAAACGCCATTAAAATTTTCTGTAATTGCCTCTGCTTGAACTTTCGCCTCAACAGTTTTAGAATTACCATTACTATCCTGAACAACTACCATATAAGGAACACCTTCGGTAAGTCCTTCAGCTTTCGAGGAACTTAATGGAGTGTCTTTATCAGACCACTTGTATGTGTAAGGTGGAGTTCCTCCAGTTACTTCAACGTCTATAAAACCGTCGTTAATTTTATTTGAGGGGTTCCCGACTTTGGTATTTACTTCCAGCTCTTGCGCCTGAAGTAGTGCTATGGGGAGTAGCAATAACATTGAAAGTAAGTACTTTCTCATATTAAGATTAGTGTTTAGTTTAGATTTAAATTTCCGCCCAGCAAGATGCTAAAAAATTAGGCTATTTCAAATTTTAAGTCGTTAAAATGTCAAGGTTTTGTTAATGAAACTTCAAATAATCATCAACACACCCCGTAATTTAATGGGGAAACATATTAAAGATCGAAAACCGAAGTACGCTTGGTATACACTAGATCTTTAAGCCTTAACCAGAACGCAAGTGTTAAGTAAACTGCAAAACCTATCCCGAAGGTAAAAAAGGTTACATATATAAAAAACAGCCTAACACTTTTTGCCCGCATGCCAATTTTATCGGCTAAACGAGAGGAAACGTAAAATCCATTACGTTCTAGATAATATCGCAAATTGTAAATATTCTTCATCACACCCCAAATATAACTAATATTTACCTTTTATAAACTTTGCTCCTAAAGCACATTTTAAACATCGATTAGGATCGCAATAATTCTTTTTAAGCTGAAGCAATGATTGAGAATGCATCGCATTTTTAAAGATTCTTGGTTTTAAAGTCTGAAAATTCTGAACAGTCGTGTTTTTCTCTAAGCTTACCTCAGCAATAAGGTCCAGATAATACTCATTTTCAGTTAAGCGATTTTTCGAAAAAGCATATAGAAGTGGGACTATGGTATTAATGATTAGTAAATCGATAAAATTTTTAGATAGCTTTTTATTTCTAGGCTTGTGATTACTGCGGAAGTTATAGTGAGTTTTCCAAAACTCAGGAACATCAATAGAAAAAATAGTATAAATTTCTTGTTTCGTTTTTGCTTTAATTACAGCTGAAAAAAGTGAACTGGTTTCGACCAAAACTGACGCCAATTGTACAAGACGTATCGTTGGAAAATTATCTGGTCGAAGCCTAGAAAATACCGGGCTAGTTTCTATAGCATTCCCTAAACTGAATTTCTTCTGAAGATATAAATATTCATTCTTTAAGCGATGAAAATAATCTGATTCGAAATTATCTTCGAGCAAACCCGCATGTCCAAGCAAAACTGCTTCTAACTGAAATTGATCTTTCGAAAGTTTTCTAATAACTTCAAAATCGATAGTATTTGCTAGATTTAGAAATGCGTCTCCGTTTCTATTTAATCCAAAATTTTTAGCTAATAATTTAAATAAAACCGCTTCCCAATCGTTATTGCTTTGGTTAAGCAATTCAGTAATCAAACTATTCTTCGTTTCCAGACGTTCAAAATACAAACGTGTTAACCAGGACTCCACATCAAAATCGTTGAAATTAGGAAAAAACTGTTCGCAATTTATCCAATCTTTATCTGAAGTAAATAGTCTATAATAATTATGCTGAATCTCGGGATAAACGATATTTTTAAGTTCAAGCGTTGGTAAAATAGATTCATCTTTTCTATAAATATCGGCATCATGTTCCCAAACCACATGAAGAATCACATTATCGTATGCCGAATCGATTTCGTGCTGATGTAGGTACCAATCTGAAGATCTTAAGTGAATTTCTACATTTCCCGCCCAAACCTGAGTATCAACTTTTAGTTTAGCAGCGAAAAAATCGGGACCGCTATCAAGATTATGCGTTCCGGGATGATAAATTTCTAAAAATTCACCATTTACAGTTTCAAGTGGAGACTGATCGAATTTCTGAAATTGCCAGATATAATGTAGAAAATCTTCCTTCACCTCTTAAAGTTAAGAAAGAATTACATAAATCACTAATCTTCAGAATTATGAAAAAGTATATTATTCCTGAGGTAATTTTTCTACAACATTCAAGATAAAATCTTCCACCCAAATTTTGTACATAAGTGCGCTGGGATGTAAATCATCATCAGCGACCAAATCAGGATTATCTTCGGCTCTTCTAGAAATAGGAGTAATATTATAAAAGCTCACATTAAAATCTTGGGCAACACGTTTAAAAACTTCATTAAAAGCATCAATATCTCGTCCAATCTCATCTTTATGCGCCGCACCAAATGGCGTAAACCCATAATCGGGAATACTCACTGCAAAAACTCCGGCTTCCATTGTTTTAGAATGATTGATCGCTTTTCGAAAAATTTCTCTTAGTTCTTCTTCGTACTCTGTTATGGGCTTATTCTGATATTGATTATTAACACCAATAAGAATAGAAACAAGATCGAAATCGCGCTGCACATTTAATTCAGAATTAATTCCGGCAATTAAATCGGCTGTTGTCCAACCCGTCTTCGCTATAATCTTAGGTGCAGCCATTGCATACCCGCGATCTTTTAATTGTTCGCTTAGCTGAACCGGCCATCGCTGCGAAGCATCCACGCTTTCCCCAATCGTATAAGAATCACCCAAAGCCAGGTAACTATATTTTGGCTCATCCTTTGCTGCCTCCGGAGAATTGTCACGCTCCTGGTTGACACTTCTACCCGAACTACATGAAATATTGAATGCCATGAAGATCACTATTGAAAATAGGTAAAAAATTCTCATATTCTTGGTTTTATTACTCAAAGGTATTATTGAAAAATTAGATATTGAAAAGCATTTAGTTGAAATGAACTATGCAGTAAAAATAAACATTTCAGAAGCTTTGCTACTTAAAGATTTTCTTAAAACATCAGCAGACGATCCAACTCTTTCGAATTCCCGAGTAAAATGAAGCCAAAATTTAGGATAGAAGTTTTTTCTTCCTCGAAATGTCTTTCGCGAGACCATGAAATAGCCTTGAATTTTTGAAATGCTTTATACCAGATATAACGGAAGCCATAAGGTTATTATGGCTTCCAAAAGATAGAATAATCTACCTAGCTATTATTTAATTAAAAATAAGATGCAATTAATCTGCATTTTCATATTTCGGGTTGATGAAGATTTCACCATTTTTCAAACGCTTCAGATAATCTTTTAGATCTTCTCTGATTTCCGAAGACATAATATAAAGACCGATAATATTAGGGAAAGACATCGCTAAAATCATCATATCAGAAAAGCTAAGTACCGCACCTAAACTTACTGAAGCTCCTATAATCACGAATATTAAAAACAATACTTTGTAGATAATTTCAGATTTTTTACTTCTTCCAAAAAGGTAAGTCCAAGAACGCATTCCGTAGTAAGACCATGATACCATCGTTGAAAAAGCAAAAAGAAATACTGCAAAAGCAAGCACTGCAGGAAACCAAGAGATTACGCTACCAAATGCATCGGCAGTTAATTCTACGCCTCCCATGCCATCAACTTCGTGCATTCCTGTAAAAATCAACACTAACGCAGTCATTGTACAAACCACCATAGTATCGATAAAAGGCTCTACTAAAGATGTGTATCCATCTGCAATAGGATTTTTTGTTTTCGAAGCACTATGCGCAATAGCTGCTGAACCAACACCTGCTTCACTAGAAAATGCTGCTCTTTGAAGACCAACAATTAAAACACCTATAAATCCACCTTTTAGCGCACTTGCAGAAAAAGCACCTTCGAATATTGCGTGAAATGCATTTCCTATATTTTCAATATTGGTTCCTATTACTACAAGACAACCCAATACATAAACTAATGCCATAAATGGCACTACTTTCCCGGTTACTTTAGCGATACTTTTTATTCCGCCAAGAATTACAATTCCTACCAAAACCGCGAAACCAATTCCGAAAAAGAATCCGTTACCTTCTAAAAATGGAAGCTGATCTGAAACAATTTTAAAAGCCTGATTAGACTGAATCATATTTCCACCACCAAAAGAGGCTCCAACTCCTAAAATCGCAAATAAAATAGCAAGACCTTTACCAAGACCTTTCATGTTTCTTTTTTCAAGTCCGTAACGAAGGTAATTCATTGGTCCACCAAAAATTCTTCCTTCATCATTAATGTGTCTGTATTTTACTCCCAAAGTACATTCCACAAACTTTAAAGACATCGCGAAGAAACCTGCAATAAACATCCAAAATGTAGCTCCTGCTCCACCTAGAGAAATTGCAACCGCTACACCGGCAATATTACCCAGTCCTACAGTAGCAGACACCGCCGTGGTCATCGCCTCAAAATGGCGAATTCTACCAGGGGCATCTGGATTATCATATTTTCCTTTCGCTAATTCTATAGAATGAGAAAATCCTCTAACATTGATAAATCCAAGACGAAACGTAAAGAAGATACTTCCTAAAATAAGCCAGATTACTATAAAAGGAATACTATTCTTTTTCACATCACCATTAGGATGCAACACCGGCTGTGGCGAATCGTAAGTGATCTTTGCTACCTGATGCGCATTTTGTTTGATCACATCGGTTTTATCTTCAGGATTAAAAACAACGGCTCCTTCTTTTACTACATGATTAAGAGTTCCTCCTGCAGGTGCATAAACGGGAACTTCTTTTTCATTACCTTTCTGAACCACTGCTATTTTATCCCCTTCTTTTATTTTGTTTCCTTCCGGAGCCACCCAACTCTTAAGGGTATATTTCTGTTCGGTTTTTGCATCGAAATCGGGAATTAATACAGGTCGGTCTTCCGTATAAACAACAGGATCATATAAACCCATAGGCTCAAAGGGATCCCAGAATAATATACTTTCCAAGAAGTCTACTGCGGGTTGTACACGGCTATTTACCTTTTCAGCAATTGCCTCAGCTTCTACCTTAAACGTTTTTTTCACCTCGTTACCGTCAGCATCTGTCACTACAACTTGCTGTTCGCGACCTTCGATAAAGCCTGTAGCCTTACTTGCATCTAAAGGAGTATCTTTTTGGCTCCATTTATATTCGTAAGGAGGCGTTCCTCCCTGTACTTTCACAACTGCTTCGGCATCATTAATTTCCTGCGATGGATTACTGGTAGCAACCGTGACCTGGAAATTCGAATCTTCCTGCGCTAACAAAGTGGCACAGCAGCACTGAAAAAATACGAGAAAGACGATGTAATTTCTTATCATAAGTATAGTATTAAATTTATAGTCTTGTATATTATTGGCCTTAGGCTAACGAAAAGAATGGTAGAAACCAAATAATTATAGTTAACATCAAAAATGTTATATAAAATCGTGGGCTTTCATCCATTCATCATTGAACATTTTTCCTACATATCGACTTCCGTGATCGTGGAATAAAACCACTACAACATCATCTTTTGTAAAATGTTTTTTTAATTGTAACAATCCTTTAGCTGCTGCACCGGCAGAATTCCCCAAGAAAAAACCTTCTTCCTTAGCTAATCTCCTTGTGAAAATAGCAGCATCTTTATCTGAAACTTTCGTAAAACCGTCTATAACGCTAAAGTCTACATTTTTGGGTAAAATATCTTCCCCGATGCCTTCGGTTACATAAGGATATATTTCCTTTTCGTCAAATTCCCCAGTTTCGTGATACTTTTTAAAGACCGAACCATAAGTATCGATTCCCCAAACTTTAATGTTCGGGTTTTGTTCTTTAAGATATTTTCCTACACCAGAAATGGTGCCTCCTGTACCTACACCAACTACAAAGTGAGTTACTTTACCATCAGTCTGTTCCCAAATTTCAGGACCTGTGCTTTCGTAGTGCGCCTTTGTATTCGCTAAATTGTCGTATTGATTTACATACCATGAATTTGGCGTTTCCTGAGCCATTCTTTTTGCTACAGAATAATAACTTTGAGGATCATCGGGAGCAACGTCTGTAGGGCAAACTATAACTTCGCTACCTACAGCTTTAAGAATATCTATTTTCTCTTTACTTTGTTTATCAGATAAAACGCAAACCATTTTATAGCCTTTTACAATTGCCGCAAGAGCTAATCCCATTCCTGTATTTCCGCTGGTACCTTCTATAATAGTTCCCCCAGGTTTAATTAAGCCCTGCGCTTCGGCTTCCTCTACCATTTTTATGGCCATACGATCCTTAACAGAATTTCCGGGATTAAAAGTCTCATATTTTGCAAGTACAAGTGCGTCTATTTCTTTGGTAAGCTTATTCATTTTAACCAAAGGTGTGTTTCCTATGGTTTCAAGTATATTTTCTGCGTATTTCATCAATTTCTTTTGAAATCACAATGTAGGTATTATAACAAGAGAATAGTGTTTAAGAAAAATTAAAACTTGACATGAAATTTTAGTATTTTTTTTGATTTGATTTTATATAAATCAAATTACTTTTGCGCAAAATTTGGCAGACATGAGAAATTTTATCGCGCAACAGGTTATCTTTCTATCAGTTATGACTTTGTTATTTAGTGTTTCGTGCAAGAATGAAAATAAGGGACAACCCGAAAACACAAAGGCTGAGTGGCAGCAAAAGAGCCCAAAACAAAAATGGGATTATGCTGGTAGCTATCAGGTAACTTTACCGTGTACCGATTGTAAAGGTATCGTTGTGGAACTTCAGTTGAAAGAAGATGGTTCTTATAAAATTGTTCAGAATTATAACGAAAATGACGATACTGCCGGAGAAATAAAAACAGAAAGCGGACAATTTAAATGGAGTGAAAATGACTCACTAATCATATTGAACAATCAAAAATTTCGTGTTTCTGATAATGTGCTTTCCTGGAATAATCCCGAAGTCGAAAGAATGGCAGCAGATAGTACTAAAAACTATACGCTTAGAATGATCTCCAAAGATTCGATAACAAAATAAACACTATCCGTTTATTCGAACTTTATCGCTTTTACCGGTGATATCTTTGAGATAATCATAGAGGGTATCAACAACATTATCATACAAAGTATCAAAGTACCCACATTCACAGCCAAAATATAATCCCACTGGATAGAAATAGGAACTTCACTCACGTAGTAAGTTTCAGGATCTAAAGGAATCAATTTTAGATATTTCTGAATAAACAATATTCCAAGACCAATAAGATTACCCCAAAACAAACCTAGAAAGATTAGATAACCGGCGTTATATAAAAAAATCTTACGAATCGACCAATCTTGAGTTCCTAGCGCTTTAAAAATTCCGATCATCTGTGTTCTTTCCAAGATCAACACCAATAAGGCAGTGATCATATTTATTCCCGCAACCAAGATCATAATACCAATTATCAGCGCAATATTAAAATCGAAAAGTGAAAGCCATTCGAAAATATTATAATACTTCTGACTAATATTTTGAGCATCTAAAAAAGAGCCGGTATTTAAATAAACTTCATTCCACTTTTCATCAAGCTTATCAAAATCGTCGATAAAAACTTCAAAATTTCCAACTTCGTCGTCTTCCCAATTATTTAGTTTCTGAATATGCCTTAGATCTGCTATTAAATATAACTCATCAAAATCCTGAAATCCTGAATTATAAATACCAACTATTTTAAATCCTCTTACTAAAGGGCGATCTTTTCCTTCTCGCACAAAATATGTAGGCGCACGATCATCAAGTGATAACCCAAGTCTATTCGCTAAGTAACGTGAAACTAAAACTTCATCATTTAAATTAGAAGAAAAATCAGGCAATCTGCCTTCTACAAGAAATTCTTTAAAATAATGCCAGTCGTAATCGCCACCTACTCCTTTTACGATCACACCTTCAAAATCATCTGCGGTTCTTATAATCCCAGCTTTGGTTGCTGTACCCTGCACATGCGTTATCCCGCTCACACTTTCAAAATCTGGATAAAAATCCTGATTTATAGAAACTGGTTCCAGAGTAACTTCGCTACTGTTATTATCGTAATTCGTAATTACAATATGGCCATTAAAAGCGGCAATTTTTTCTCTTATTTTTTCCTGAAGCCCAAGCCCCGTAGCAAAAGAAACCAGCATCATAATCACTCCTATCGCAATTGCTGTAATCGCAATTTTTATTATAGGTGAGGATATACTACTTTTATCCTTATTGGCGTTTATTAAACGTTTTACTATGAAAAACTCAAAATTCAAGATCTACACTTATATGATTAATCGGTTGTTCAAAAGTACATTTTTATTCCCTCTTATTTTAATTCTTTCCTGCGGAAACATGGAAGCTGAGAAAAAAGATCCTGAAAAAAAACCTTCTATTAAAGAACAGGTAAACGATATAACTTCAGAAGAAATTGAGGTAGGTGCTAATCGAACTGAAGTTTATCTACCACTTCTTCAGAATAAAAAAGTCGGTATAGTAGGTAATCAGTCTTCTTTAATTCAGAATAAAAATAAAGCGTCTATCCATTTAGTTGATTCTCTTTTAGCCTTAAATGTCAATCTAATTAAAGTTTTTGCGCCTGAACATGGCTTTAGAGGAAAAGCAGATGCCGGAGAGAAGGTTGAGGACGGTAAAGATCCTAAAACTGGCCTCCCGGTAATTTCTCTCTACGGAAGCAATAAAAAACCAAAATCAGAACAACTGAAGGATATAGATATTTTGATCTTCGATCTACAAGATGTTGGCGCAAGATTTTATACTTACATCTCTTCGCTACATTACGTAATGGAAGCTTGTGCCGAAAATGATATACAGCTTTTAGTATTTGATCGTCCAAATCCTAATGGTCACTATGTCGATGGTCCTATTTTAGAGAAAGAGTATCAAAGCTTTGTGGGCATGCATCCAATTCCAACCGTACACGGACTTAGCATGGGCGAATACGCAAAAATGATTAATGGTGAAGGCTGGTTAAAAAACGGAATTTCATGTGATCTTAAAGTGATAACCATGCTAAATTACGATCATCAAAAGAAATATAGCTTACCTGTAAAACCTTCTCCCAATTTACCCAACGATAAATCTATAAACCTCTACCCTAGTCTTTGCTTTTTTGAAGGCACCAATGTAAATGCAGGTCGTGGCACCGATAAACAATTTCAGGTTTTTGGATCACCATATTTTAATCCTGAAAAGTTCGATTACTCTTACACTCCAAAATCAATGGATGGCTCTAAAAACCCTAAACATTTAAATGTGAAATGCTACGGAAAAGATCTTAGTAAAACACAGTATTTAAATGAAATCAATTTAGAATGGTTAATAGTCGCTTACCAAAATACTAAGGAAAAATCGAAATTTTTTAATAGTTTTTTCACCAAACTTGCCGGTACAAAAAAACTTCAGCAACAAATCGAAAATGGATTAACTGCAGAAGCTATTAAAAAAACCTGGCAGCCGGGCCTTGAAAAGTTTAAAGACAAAAGACAACAATATTTGCTGTACTAATTTATACTAAACTTTCAAACGCCTCTTCATTTCTTCAATAATATTATAAGCAGCTGGGCAAATCGCGGTATTCTTTATAGTAAGATTCGATATTTTATGGAAGTCTTTTCTATCGGTATGTGGATATTCTCTGCAGGCTTTTGGCCGAACTTCGTAGATTAAACAATAATTATCATGCCCTAAAAATGCACAGGGAACTTCCTGTAATACGTAATCTTTATCTTCATCAACCCGAAGATATTGATCGATAAACTGCTGCGGTTTCAGTTTGAGGAATTTACTGATGCGTTCAATATCCTTATTCGTAAAAAGCGGACCGGTAGTTTTGCAGCAATTAGCGCAGTCTAAACAATTAGTTCTAGAGAATTCTTCCTCATGCATTTCCTGCATTTGAACGTCTAAATCTTTTGGTGGACGTTTCTTTAGCTTAGAAAAAAACTTTTTATTTTCCTTCTGCTTATCTTTGGCCTTTCCTGGCAGCTCTTTTAATATTTCGTGCATGCCACAAAGATAACAAGTTTATGAAGGAAAAAGATATCTTCGGGATGGCTATGAAAGCTTTCTATTTCGATAAAGATGAAACCCCTATTATTGTACATTCACCAGATTTTGATGACGATGAGATCGCTATCGAGTATCTCTTCAGAAGCTATTCTGAAATGCCTAAAACCGAGCAAAAAGCCTTGCAACTTTCGCATGGCAAAGTGTTGGATGTAGGTTGTGGTGCTGGTAGTCATTCGCTTTATCTTCAGCAAAAAGGAATTGATGTAAAAGCAATTGATACTTCTGAAGGTTCAATCGCTATAGCAAAAGAACGCAGAGTAGATAATGCTAAAGTGCAAGATTTTTATGCTGAAAATGAGCAATATGACACGCTTTTATTCTTAATGAATGGAACCGGCATTATAGGTAACCTCATCAACACCGATAACTTTTTAAACATTTGCAAAGAACTTTTAAAACCTGAAGGACAGATCTTAATAGATTCTTCAGACCTCAGCTTTTTGGAAGACGAAGAAGAACCTAATGACGAATTTGATCGTAAATATATTGGAGAGATCGACTTTAGTATAAGTTATAAAGGTAAGCAATCGGAATATTTTCCCTGGCTATATTTAGATTTTGACATGCTGAAATTGGCTGCTAAAAAGAATAATTTTAATTGCGAGTTAATAGTAGAAGGCGACCACTTTGATTATTTAGCCAAACTGACGCTAAAAAATGATTAAATTTGAAAACTGAATAATACTATCTATGAAAAATTTGTACAAACTTTTTTATACGCTTTGCCTGTTCGTTGCAGTAACCTCATGTTCTAGCGACAGCAACGGAAATGATATCACAGATGACGCCCCGGTAATTGATAAATCATTAAATCAGCGTGGATTGGGAGAATCTGCACACGATCTTTTGAGTGATGATGAGTATACTTCGATGAATATCGAGGTGCTTTATGTAAGCGGCTTTCAGCCGACTACCACTGCGATGGAAAACTTTAAAGCGTTCTTAGAAGAAAGAACATTCAAACCAGACGGTATAGCTATAACTTATCGAGAGGTAGAATCCTCTGGCCTATCATCTTTCGAAATAGAAGAAGTTTATGATATTGAAAAAGAAGAACGCAGCTATTATAGTGTTGGAGATGAAATTAGCGTTTATATTTATTTTGCAGATGGAAGTAATGAAGGAGACACCGACGAGCGTTTCATCTTAGGCTCTGCTTACCGAAATACTTCTATGGTTATTTATGGAGAAACGATTAATAAGTTTGCAAACAGAGTAAACGCTCCTAGTAAAAGTGTGATAGAAACCGCTGTTTTAAATCACGAATTTGGGCATTTATTCGGACTTGTAAATGTGGGAACAGAATTACAAAGCGATCATGAAGATGAAGAAAATGATGGCCACTGTACTGAAGAAAATTGTTTAATGCGCGCTTCTCTGGAATTTGGTAGCGGCATTATAAATCAGGTTCGTGGTACACCTCCAGAAATGGGACCAGAATGTATTGCCGATTTACGCGCTAATGGCGGAAAATAAATTCTGAAAAAATCATAACAAAAAAAGCCTTTTTAGAAATTCTAAAAAGGCTTTTTTTGTTCTTTTAAATATATTTACTAATTGCCTTTTGAAGTTTTTAATTTAGCCATAGTAAATATTGAAATAATCATTAATGAAAATGAAAATCCATATATTGCTCCATTCCAGGAATCATATCCACCAACGAAGTATTCAAAACTTCCGCCAAAGGCCAGTAAAATTAGACCAACAACTAATAACCATTTAGCTTGATTTTTGTTCGGATTTGAAAGTATACTCATAAATCTTAATTTGTACTACATATATATTATCTAATTACACCAGAGTTTATTAGATAGATTCCTAAAATTATTCCAATCACCAGACCAAAATAAAGACCATACTTAAATTTTTTCGTAAGAAAAGCAGATTTCAGTTTATTCATTTCACAAATTTTAATTTGCAACTTCACTAATAAATTTAATTCGGTATAAACGAATTTCTTCATCGTCATAATCACCATCAAACTCTTCTAAAGCTTCTTCAACTTTATCGGTTTCAGCTTCCAGAAAATAATCATGGAGTTCTTCCTGTTGATCTTCATCTAAAACATCTTCCAGATAGTAATCGATATTCAGCTTTGTTCCACTATAAACAATAGCTTCCATCTCCTTGATAAACTCAGGCATCGTCATACCCTTTGCAGAGGCAATATCATCTAATGGTAATTTGCGATCTACACTCTGTATAATAAAAAGTTTTAAAGCACTATTCGCTCCAGTAGACTTCACAACCAAATCGTCTGGTCGTATTACTTCATTATCCTCAACATACCTGGCGATAAGATTCACGAAATCTTTACCGTATTTTTTTGCTTTGCCTTCTCCGACTCCAAAGATATTTCCAAGCTCTTTAAGGTCTACAGGATATTTAAGCGCCATGTCGTCTATAGAAGGATCCTGAAAAACTACAAAAGGAGGTACACCATTTTTCTTAGCTACCTTTTTTCGCAGCTCTTTAAGCATGCTCACCAATTTATCATCGACTCCAGTTGACACTTTGGAAGATACCGCTGCATTATCTGAAGATTCACTAAATATATGATCGTGAGTCATCATGAATGGCTCAGGATTTTTCAGAAATTCTTCTCCTTTTGCTGTTAATTTAATAACACCGTAGGTTTCAATGTCTTTACGTAAATAACCGGCCACAAGTGCCTGTCTTGTAAGTGCCATCCAAAATCCTTCATTCTTATCTTTTCCTTTACCAAAAAGTGGATTTTGATCGGTTTTATGAGATAGAATTAAAGCATTACTTTTTCCGACAATCGTTTTTACAACCTCTTTCGATTTATATAATTGCTTTGTGTCTTTAATTACATTAATAAGAAGTTCCAATTCTTCTTTAGCCTCATGTTGCTTTTTAGGATTACGAACGTTATCGTCCATCGAAGCTCCATCACCTGTTTCCAGGCTGAATTCTTCTCCAAAATAATGAAGTATAAATTTTCTTCTCGAAATTGAAGTTTCAGCATAAGCCACTACCTCTTGAAGCAATGCATGGCCTACCTCCTGCTCTGCAACAGGTTTACCACTCATAAACTTCTCTAATTTTTCTATATCCTTATACGCATAGAATGCCAGACAATGCCCTTCGCCACCATCACGACCGGCTCTTCCGGTTTCCTGATAGTAACTTTCTATACTTTTTGGAATATCATGATGAATTACAAATCGCACATCGGGTTTATCGATTCCCATACCAAAAGCAATAGTTGCTACAACCACATCTACATCTTCCATCAAGAACATGTCCTGATGTTTGGAACGTGTTTTGGCATCTAAACCTGCGTGATAAGGTATCGCATTGATCCCATTTACCTGTAGGGTTTGTGCTAACTCTTCTACTTTTTTACGGCTAAGGCAATAAATAATTCCGCTCTTACCATTATTCTGTTTTACAAAACGAATAATATCGGCATCTACATTCTTGGTTTTAGGTCGAACCTCATAATAAAGATTAGGCCTATTAAAACTAGCTTTGAATGTTTTTGCTTTTTGAACGCCCAAATTCTTAAGAATATCTTCCTGAACTTTCGGGGTAGCTGTTGCGGTAAGCGCAATAATTGGAATATTATCTCCTATACGCTGTATTATGCTTTTCAAATTTCGATATTCAGGCCTAAAGTCATGGCCCCATTCACTAATACAGTGCGCTTCATCAATTGCTAAAAAAGAGATTTTTTGCTGTTTTAGAAAATCAACATAATCCTCTTTTGTCAAAGATTCGGGAGCTACATATAAAAGTTTAGTAACGCCATTCACTATATCTTCCTTCACCTGCTTAACTTCAGTCTTATTTAGCGACGAATTAAGAACGTGAGCAACGCCATATTCCGAAGAAATTCCTCGAATGGCATCTACCTGGTTTTTCATTAAGGCGATAAGGGGCGATACAACAATTGCAGTTCCTTCTTCAATTAATGCAGGCAGCTGGTAGCATAGGGACTTACCTCCTCCTGTTGGCATAATTACAAAAGTATCATTTCTATTCACGATACTTGCAATAACATCTTCCTGAAGACCTTTAAATTGGCTAAAACCAAAATATTTCTTCAGTTCTTTATGTAAATCAATTTCAGTCAAACTCATTCAATTGTGTTACAATTTTACATACATTTGCACATCTAAATATACATATTTCTTTAGTATCTGCAATCCATAATTATTTCAAAATTTGAAACTTCAGCAAAAAATTCTAAGCGCCGCAAAGGAAACTGTAAAAATTGAAGCTAAAGCCATTGCAAATTTAGAACATCTTATTGATAATGACTTTGTAGCGGCGGTAGAAAATATTTACAATGCTAAAGGTAGAGTAATTGTAACCGGGGTTGGAAAAAGTGCAGCTATTGCTAATAAAATTGTTGCAACGCTAAATTCTACCGGAACTCCTGCTATTTTTATGCACGCTGCAGATGCTATTCATGGTGATCTAGGTATTATTCAAAAAGATGATATTGTATTATGTATTAGTAAGAGTGGAAATAGCCCTGAAATAAAGGTATTGGTCCCTTTTATCAAAGATTTCCATAATACACTTATAGCCATTACTGCAGACAAAGATTCGTTTCTAGGCAAATCGGCCGATTTTATTCTTAATTCTTATGTAGAAAAAGAAGCCTGTCCAAATAATCTTGCTCCTACAACTAGTACTACAGCGCAATTAGTAATTGGTGATGCTTTAGCCATTTGTCTTTTAAAACTACGAGGATTTTCTAGTGAAGATTTCGCAAAATATCATCCAGGTGGCAGTCTCGGAAAAAAGCTATATTTGCGAGTTAAGGATATTGCGGCCCAGAATATGAAACCCAGTGTTTCTCCTGAGACTACAGTCACCGATGCTATTATTGTTATTTCTGAAAATATGCTAGGAGTAACGGCTGTTTTGGAGAAGGATCGAATTATTGGTATTATTACAGATGGTGACATTCGTAGAATGCTGAAGAATAACGAAGAATTTAAAAATCTTACTGCTAAAGATATTATGAGCAAAAACCCGAAAAGTATCGATGAAGATGCTTTAGCTGTGGAAGCTCTCGATGTCTTAGAGGAGAACAAAATATCGCAATTATTAGCTACAAAAAACGGAACGTATAGTGGCGTGGTGCATATTCATAATTTAATAAGAGAAGGAATTTTATGATGAAAAAAATAAGCCAGCCTCAGCAAGAGGAACCAGAAATGTCTTTTTTAGATCATCTTGAAGAATTAAGATGGCATTTGATAAGAGCTGTTCTTGCAGTAGTAATTGCAGCAACAATAGCCTTTCTTTTAAAAAGCTTTATTTTTGATGTTCTTTTATTTGGCCCAAGTAAAGGTGATTTCTGGTCATATAGTATGTTATGTAGAGTATCTGAAGCACTTGGCATCGACGGTGGATTTTGCTTTCAAGAGTTACCATTTACGATACAAAGTAGAACTATGGGCGGTCAATTCTCTGCTCATATTTGGACTTCTATTACAGCAGGGTTTATTATTGCCTTTCCTATAATTATGTTTGAATTCTGGAAATTTGTCGCACCTGCTATGCACGAGAAAGAAAGAAAACATGCTAAAGGTTTTATTTTTGTAACCTCACTTTTATTTTTTCTTGGCGTACTTTTTGGATACTATGTGGTTACGCCATTATCCATCAATTTTCTAGGAAAATATAAGGTTAGTGAACTTGTTTTAAATGAATTCGATTTAAGTGATTATATAGGCTTAGTTAGAACGACAGTTATTGCTTCAGGATTAATTTTCGAGCTTCCTATACTTATTTACTTTCTAACTAAAGTTGGTGTGGTTACTCCACAATTCTTAAAAAAATATAGAAAATATGCATTAGTAATTGTACTAATTTTATCGGCTGTAATTACTCCGCCAGATATTGTCAGTCAGATTATCGTTGCAGTACCGGTATTGATACTTTACGAAGTAAGTATTGTAATATCAAAAGTTATCTACAAAAAAGAAATTAAAGAAAAAAATAAGCTATGATCAATCAGGTTGACGAGTTTAATTCGTATCGCCAAAAAATGAACGATAAGATTCTTGGAGAGAATAATAAAGTTCTAAAACGTATTTTCAATTTAGACACCAATGCTTTTGCTGAAGGTGCTTTAGACAAAAGAACGAAAGAACTTTTAGGTCTTGTGGCTTCTCTTGTGCTACGTTGTGATGATTGCGTTAAATATCACTTAGAAAGCAGTTTTAAAGAAGGATTGAAACGTGAAGAAGTAATGGAGACTTTAAGTATCGGTACGCTTATAGGTGGTACAATTGTAATACCGCATTTAAGAAGAGCTTTTGAATACTGGGACTCTCTTGAAGAAGCTAATACCGAAAAATAAATCGGTATAATTTATGTTTATACTGAACTAAATCGAAGACATGAAGTTAAAAGCCGATAATCTTATAAAGCAATATAAAGGTAGAAAAGTAGTAAAAGGGATTTCTCTTGAAGTTAATCAGGGGGAAATCGTAGGTCTTCTAGGTCCTAATGGTGCCGGAAAAACTACTTCTTTCTATATGATTGTTGGCTTGATCAAACCAAATAGTGGTAGTATTGTTCTTGATAAAGAAAACATTACTAAATTCCCGATGTATAAACGGGCACAACATGGGATTGGCTATTTGGCACAAGAAGCTTCAGTTTTTAGGAAGCTGAGTATAGAAGATAATATTATGAGTGTGCTTCAGCTCACCAAACTTTCTAAGAAAGAGCGGGAAATGAAAATGGAATCCCTAATCGAAGAATTTGGATTAAACCATATTCGAACTAACCGAGGGGATTTATTAAGTGGTGGAGAAAGAAGACGGACAGAAATCGCTCGTGCTTTAGCTACCGATCCAAAATTTATTCTTTTAGATGAACCTTTTGCCGGGTAGATCCAGTTGCGGTTGAAGACATCCAGCGTATTGTGGCACAGTTAAAAAACAAAAACATCGGAATTTTAATTACCGATCACAACGTCCAGGAGACCTTAGCGATTACCGATCGTACGTATCTCATGTTTGAAGGAAGTATCCTGAAACATGGTATCCCTGAAGAACTTGCCGAAGACGAGATGGTTCGTAAGGTTTATCTAGGACAAAACTTCGAGCTTAGAAAGAAGAAATTGTTTGATTAGAAAATCTACTTTCAGCTTTTATTTCCGGAAAAAATAGATAATAGCACATAGCTCAAAATAATCATCGGCACTGCCAGGAACTGAAACAGCACGATTAAAACGACACAGAGAATTAGGAAAATATACCTGATCTCATTTCCCTTAAAACCATAGTTTTTAAATTTCAAAGCGAACAATGGTAATTCAGCATTCAAAATAATAAAGCTAATGATGGTTAATGCAAAAAGAAACCATTCATTCAAAATGATATCTGTAGCAAAGCTATTAGGCTGATAGGTTAAAATAAGTGGTAGCGATAAGATCAATAAAGCATTTGCCGGAGTGGGTAAACCAATAAAAGAATCAGTTTGGCGATCATCAACATTAAATTTAGCGAGTCTGTAACCCGATCCTAAAATGATAAGTAGTCCAAATAAAGCTAACGGATTAAATGTAAACTCTAACCAATTCGTTTCAGAAGTCCACTGTGGAACGCCATCTTCGCCAGGCAATGCCATAGTAAATAATTGAAACATTACTATCCCAGGTACTACTCCACTCGTCACCACGTCTGCTAAAGAGTCTAATTGTAAACCCACATCGCTTTTCACATTTAAAGCCCTGGCAGCTAAACCATCAAAAAAATCGAAGAATATTCCTAATGCTACGAAGAATGCTGCAGCGACTAAATTTCCCTGAACGGCAAAAATCACAGCAATACTTCCACTAAATAAATTACAAAGCGTTATAAGATTGGGAATATGTTTCTTCATTGATTGGTTAGATTATTAATCCTCTAAAATAGGTATTTACACTTCAATGTCTAATAAAATTTCCTTAAAACCTTTTTTCAAACTGAGTTTAGTATTTTTGCCTGCAAAATCGAAAGCAATTTCCTAAAGCTGATTACCTTCAAAAAATAGATTTCAGCTTAAAAATTTTAATTATGAAGAATATTCTTTTTGCAATTTTAAGCGGACTTTTACTTGCTTTTGGTTGGCCTACTAATGGTTTTCCGCTGCTTCTATTTTTAGGATTTACGCCCCTGCTTTTAGCAGAATTCAATATTCGAAATTCTGAAGCTAAATTCCAAAAATGGAAAGTCTTTGGAGTTGCTTATGTAAGCTTCTTTATTTGGAATGTTATTACAACTTATTGGATCTATTTCTCAACGCCTTTTGGCGGTGCATTCGCTATTTTAGCGAACTCTTTACTCATGTCGATCGTGTTTTTGATTTATCACATTATCGCCAAACGAACTGGATTTAGAGCTTCCGCTAGTTTTTTTATAAGCCTCTGGATCGTGTTCGAAAAAGTTCATTTAGGATGGGATTTTTCATGGCCCTGGCTAAATCTTGGTAACGGATTTTCAGAATACATTAATTGGATACAGTGGTATGAATTTACGGGAACTTTTGGAGGAACACTTTGGATTCTACTAAGCAATTTTGTGATTTTTAAGGCTATCCTTGCTTTCAATGAATTTAAGGATAAAACGATTTTATATCGCGCCGGTGTGAAAACAATTTTATTAATCGGGCTACCAATTCTTGCTTCTTACATTTTGTTATGGAACTATACGATGCCGCAAGAAAGAATTAACGCTTTAATACTTCAGCCCAACATTAATCCTTATACCGAAAAGTATAACACGAACGATACAAAAATCGGCGAGTTATTGCTGAATATGACTTCGGAAAAAATTACAGATTCAACTGAAATTGTTTTGGCTCCTGAGACCGTTTTTGCCGACGGAACAGTTTTATCAAGATTCAACAAATCTGAAGCTGCCTTTTTTGGAAGACAAATTTCACAGCTTCAGCCAAATTTGAGCTTTTTAGGTGGCGTTTCATTTTACGAGCGTTTTTCAAATCCAAACTTAGTGAATTCTCAATCCAACCAATTAGGCGAAAATGACTGGTTTAATGATTACAATTCGGCTTTTCTAATTAAAAATAATACTGAAAACCAGATTTATCATAAATCAAAATTAGTTGTCGGAGTTGAAAATTTCCCTTATCAGGATATTCTTAAACCTATTTTGGGCGATGTAATGATCGATTTGGGCGGAACAGTCGCTATGAAAACTACGCAAAAAGAAAGAGCGGTATTCAAAATAAAAGATAGTATTTCAACAGCTCCAATTATTTGTTACGAATCCATTTATGGTGAATATGTTACCGGTTATGTAAAGAATGGAGCCAATTTCTTGAGCATTATCACAAATGACGCTTGGTGGGGCAATACGGCGGGACATCGACAACATGCAAGCTATGCCAAATTAAGAGCTATTGAAAATAGAAGATCGGTTGCCAGAAGTGCAAATACGGGAATTTCAGAAATTATTAATCCTATTGGCGAAATTCAACAAAAATTAGAATATGAGGAACACGGAACCATATCTGGAGATATTATTCTGAATAATAAAATTACTTTTTACTCCAAATATGGAGATTATATCGCCCGAGTTTCGAAGTTTTTAGCGCTCTTTATATTCCTATTTGCTATGGTAGGAATTAAACGCAGTAAGTATTTTTAGCAAAAAGCGGTGAGGTTACTTATTAGCT
Organism: Zunongwangia endophytica; assembly: GCF_030409505.1. Lineage (NCBI taxonomy): Bacteria > Pseudomonadati > Bacteroidota > Flavobacteriia > Flavobacteriales > Flavobacteriaceae > Zunongwangia > Zunongwangia endophytica. Next base: position 2,065,051 of record NZ_JAUFPZ010000002.1, read on the forward strand.
TTCAATCTGAGTATTTGAAAATTAATGGCAAATTCATCGAAATTGGGTTTATAAAAATTACATTTTTAGATATTTCAGCATTAAAAAATACTTTTTGTTCTGTCTAAACTATATTCTAGTTTCTCAATTTTAAAAGTATAAACATATATATGCTGACTACTGTCCGCGCATAGAAATTACAGTACTCAAGGTTTTCAGAATGATATTGAGGTCTAAGAAAATGCTTCGATGTTTTATATAAAATAGATCATACTGAAGTTTTTCTAAAGCGCCGGCTTCTTCTCCGCTATAATCTCCTTTTACTTGCGCCCAGCCCGTTAAACCAGGTTTTATTACATGCCGAATATTATAAAAAGGAATACTTTTCGAAAGCTCTTGTACAAAGACCGGGCGTTCTGGTCTTGGACCTATCAAACTCATTTCCCCTTTTAATAAATTCAGAAATTGCGGAATTTCATCGATTCTGGCTTTTCTCATAAATTTACCAAAGGGCGTGGTTCGAAGATCATTTTTTTCAGCATATCTTGGCCCCTGCTCTTCTGCATTCTTAACCATCGTTCTAAACTTAACAATCTTAAATGTTTTGCTATTTTGTCCAATTCTTTCTTGCGTATAAAACAATGGTCCACGGTTAGCTAATGCATTTCCTAATAGCACGAAAGGCGTAAGAACGAGACCAATAAATATTCCCATTAAAGAGAAGAGAATATCAAACAAACGTAAACTGAAAAGGTAGAATTTGTTTTGATTACTTCGGCTAAATGGAAAATATCTGTAGAAATCGTGATCTACATTTTGCACCGGAATTCTTGCAGTAATATCTTCATAAACCTGCATATAATCTCTAATTGGGAATCCCTCATTCAAAAGAAAACTCAGTTCGTTGTAAAGCGGAAGCATTAATCCGCCTTTGTAACCGCTTGAAACAACAATTTCTTTAATATGATATTCTTCAACTGATTTTCTTAAATTATCAACTTCGAACCTTAAAAAATTTTCGTCTTCAACCTCAACTTGTTCATCAGTATTTACAAAACCAACGACCTCGTAATTTGGATCTGCTTTCTTAAAAGCTTCTGCAATCATTTGAATATCGAAACTATCACCAACGACAATTACTCTTTTATTGAATCTTGGTGAAGCGATTAGAGAGATATAAGCCCAACGCCACAATAAAAGTGTACATAAAATTGTAAGAAAAAAATATAGAATCTGAATTCTGTTATCGGGTAAACTCGGACTTAACAGCGGAGTTAAAATGAAAAATAGAACGGTTACTGAAGTAGTTAACAGGACATTTTTAAGTACTATATCAAAATGACTTGCTTTCTGAAGGTCGTATAGTTCAAAAACATGAGCAAAAAGTTTTAAATAGACCACCAGCAAAACTGTCCAATACCAAAATTCCTTACTTATCCTGAAGTAACTAAAATTGGTAAAACTTTGCAGTAATGTAAGCGTTAAAAGAACAAACAACACATCGAATATTCGTAGAAGAACCTTCCTTTCTGAAATTTCGAAATGTAGTAGGGGTTTGTCTGCCATTTCCGTTAATTTATGCAATTAAATATACTCTTTTAAGTCAGTAAATCGTTCCACTGACCTTTTACATTTTCCCAGTCAAATTTTTCAACTTTCTTTCTAGCATTTTTCGCTATACTATTCGCATCTAACTGCTTATCTAATAATTTAAAAGTTTTATTGGCTAAATCATTCAGATTGTTACTTTCAAATAAAATTCCATCTTTACCATCTTCAATAAGATAAGGAATACCGCCAACTTTAGAGCTTAGCAAAGGCAAACCTAGCGCCATAGCTTCTACGATACTTACTGGTGTATTATCAATGGTAGAAGTATTCAAGAAAATATCACAATCTCCAGCTAATTTGTGCCACTGTTTTTTATCTAGTTTTCCTGTAAAAGTGATTGGTAACTTATTCATTTCAGCATAGTTTTTACACTTCAGCATACTACCATCTTTATCTGGACCAACCATGTAAAGCGCTGCGTTAGCGTATTTCTGTACTAACAACTCGAGTAGCTGAATCGCTAACATTGGATTATAAATTTCAGCAAATGCACGAACCCAAATTATCTTTGGTGAAACTTGAAAACGCTCTTTAAAATTATATTCATCTAGCTTTATTGAATTTGGAATAAACTTCAAATTCGTTAATCCTACAGCCGAAAATTTTGAATAAAAAAATTCGGATGGCGCGATATTATATTTAGCGTTTCGGAAAAACGAAAAGAACTTTTTGCGTAGCCTTTTCTCCAGATTTCCGCCATGTAAAATATTTATATAATGAACGCCTTTCGTTTTACTAAGCTTTCCGCATAAATAGGCGTACCAAAAATTTTGCGTACTATATACATCTATAATTATCCAATCTACCTTATCGCTAAATAGTAGCACGCTTCTAAGCATTTCTAGCAGACGTAAAATTTTATTCTCTTTTGCTGAAAATGAATATACCACATACCCCTCTTTTTCGAGTAATCCAGGTAAAATATCAGCCGAAGTTGGTGTACGCCCAGTATTTGCTAGTTTATTTCCTATATAAAGAATTTTTTTAGCAGCCATTATTAATAACCTCTAACCATTCTTTTCTTATCATTTGCCAATCAAAAGATTCAGCCTTACTTCGTGCATTTGAAGCTAGAGATTCTCCTGTCATTGGATCTTCAATAATTTTAGATATTTCTGAAACCATTTCTTGCGCATCTCCCGAAGGAACTAAAATACCATCTCTAGTATGGGTAATCAGATTAGGCATCCCACCTACATTTGTTGAGATTATGGGCAAACCTAAGCTCATAGCTTCAATAACACTAAGTGGTGTATTATCAATTGTAGTAGTATTAATAAAAAAATCGAAATCCTTAGACAATGCTGCCCATTCTAATTTTTTAAGCTTATCGGTAAACTTAACTTTTAGATTCTTCTTTTTTGCTAAGCGTCTACAATCCTGCATACTCCCATCTTTCTCGGGACCAACCATACATAATTCTGCATCACTATACTTGGTCGATAACAGCTCTAAAACTTCTAATGCCATTTTAGGATTATATCTATACTGAAAGCGGCGCACCCATAACAATTTAGGCCTAAAATCTTTACGTAATTTATAAGGGTAATTTTGTAGATCTATTGAATTAGGAATAAGGCAGATTCGATTAAAATTTCTTTTTTCGAATTCGCTCTTCAGAAAATTCGAAGGCGCAATGTTTTGAAAGGCATTACCAAATAAATTCCGACTGAATTTAGGATTTTTATCCAAACGTTCAGGCAAATTACCACCATGTAAAATTGGTATATATGGTATGTTATACATTTGACAGAAACGGCCTACTAAATACGCATAGTAAAAATTTGTAGCTCCATAAGTATCAATAAGGACGATATCTGTAGATTTCTGAAACCTGACAATTAGGCCAAGCATCTCCAAAAGACGCACTGCCTTATTTCGCTTAGATGATGCAGTTTTCACCTCAAATCCTTCCTGTCTAAGCATTTTACTTAGGAAAGAAATATAGGTCGCTGTAAAACTATTAACGCGCAAGTCGTTTCCTATGTACAGGATCTTTTTTGTCATCTACTATATAAAGTAATGCCAGGCCATAAACGAAGGCTGGTAAAGCAATTCGCATGGCTGAATGGTTAATTGTTAAAAACCAAAAGGCTAAAAAGGCCAAAAAATAATAATTGTTTTCGAATTTAAACCAAAATACTACAGGAACAAAAATTAAAATCAATAAACTAATAAGACCAAGAATACCCTGTTCTGATAGCATTCGGCTAATTTCATTATGTGTTGCTATTATGATACCCAATTGTTCCTCTCGATATTCTTTTCCTTTTCCAATTCCGATTCCAAGTATAGGATTGCTTGTAAATGCATGCAACTCGGTTTCGATTAATTCTGATCTTCCGGTAGTAATATCTTCTTTTAATTTCCCCGAAGCATCTTTATTAGTATATCGATTCCCTATTAACCCAGAGGTCTCAACTAATGTAAATGACCATACTGCCACCCCTGCAACTGCTATAAATAGTATTTTCCTGAAAATACTTGATCTAGTTTTTGCATTTTGTTTATAATAAAAGAACAGCAAAAATGTGCTGATACAGATTACGCCAGTAATAACACCACCTCTGGAAAACGTAACTATTGCCCGATACGCCATTAAACCAAGCAAAACAAAATCCACAAGATTTATTAATTTGTCTCTTACTAGAAAAAGTCTTGTAGAAATAAGAAAGAATCCCATCCCGAAAATGGTAGAAATTTGATTAGGACCATATCCTCCTGTAGCAGAGTAATTTGCTGAAACACTGATAATTGAGTCTTTTAGAGAAGGTGTATATAAATACAGATATATCATATTCGATATAAGTGGTAAAAGCAACATTAAAATTACCTTCTCGAAATCTGCTTTTTTTATCTTTTTATAGTAACAATAAATTGCTACTACACCTAAACAAACAGGACCACTTAAATTAAATGCAACTAACTTCCTAAACTCAGCACCATAGCTTATATTAATTGCTGAAACCAAAATACCAGGTACCATCATTAATATAAAAAACCAGTAGGGTACTGTTTTAGAAGATGTTCCTTTAAAAAACATACCTATAAGTATGTAAACCACAACCATATATTTTCCGGTTTCATAAAATATCATACCGGCAGTCATTCTAAAATACACTTCGCTTCCTGCAACGTAGGCTGCTGCCATTAGAGCCTCATTATTTTTATTCTTTTTCTGAAGAATATAAATTAACCAAAATAACAACATCCCATGGCTAATAAGTACAGAGATAGGTCTATATAAATATATTGCAAATGCTATAGCCACATGAAGCAGCAAAAGTCGAAAGTATTCTTTTCTATTTTGATCTATCGTCAACTGCATCTTTTATAGAACTCAATGGTTTGTTTTATAATTTTTTCAGCTCCAAATTTTCTTTTCACTAATTCATGAAATTTTAATGCGGAGCTATTTAGCTTGGTACTATCTTCGGCATAAGAATTAATTGCCGCCAGCAACTCATCTTCATTGCCAGAATTAATTATTATTCCGGTATCTTCAATAACGGCTTTGCACTCACCTACATCTGTACAAATAACAGCTAATTGAGCTTCAGCATACTCCAATAGAACTAGTGGTAAGCCTTCTGATTTCGAAACTAAAATACCGATGGAAGCTTGATTAAGTATTTCCCTATTAATGGGCTTTGAACCATAATAAAAAACATTAGTCATCTTCTCTATCAGCTCTAAGATATTATTACCGTATTCATCATTAAAGTGCTTACCAAAAAGGTGTAGACTCAGATCTTTATCACTCAGTTTAGCGATAACATTCAGTAAAAATAGATGATTTTTTTGAGGTCTAAAATTTGCTACACAAATCAATTTTACTTTTTGGTTCCCCTCCAACTTCACATTTTCATCTGCATTTTCAGCAAGTTGAACAAAATTGTTTATTTGGGTGCAATTGGTACAATTTAATTTTTTGCTATTCCAATCTGCCAATTTTTTATTTACTGCAATTATTCCATCAAAATTATTGCTGCATAATTTTAAAACTGAATAGCGCCTTTCGTTAAGAAATTCACTATTGCCATAATGATCATGCCATATAAAAACTAATTTCGGAATAGCTAGCTTTAACATACTTCCAATAAAATAAGAACTACCATGGGCATGCACATGGGTTATACTTTTTTCCTTGGCAAATCTTACTAATTTTAAAATAGCTTTGATATCTATAGCTCTTTTTCTTCCCAAATACAGATAATTAGACGGGATCTTTAATTCTTTTTTTAAAATCCCTTCTTTTCTAGTAGCTACTAAAAAAGCACGAATACCTTTTACACCATTCAGATAGTTGTAAAAATTAACTGCCATGCGTTCAGCCCCACCAGCTTCCAAGGAATCTATAATCTGCAATAATCTCATAAAAGCTTACGAATTTCAGATTCAAAATATTCCAGCGTATATTTTTGTGACCATTGTCCAGCATCTTTTGCCATAGCTTTATACGCTAGGGGATTTTCAATTACTCTAGTGATATTAGATATATTTTCTTCAAAATTTTGGTTAAGTATTACTCCCCTTTTTCCGTAATTCAGCATCCAGGGAACACAGGATACCGCAGTAGCAATGGGAACACAATTAAAAAACATAGCTTCTGCAACAGCTTTAGGCCAGCCTTCACTTTTAGATGGTAGAATTGAAAAATGAGCATTTTTATATTCCTGCTTTAGATATTTCAATGGAATTCCTCCCCAGATTTGAACAAAAGTCGAAAGATTATTTTCTTTAATATAAAGCTCTAAACTTTCTTTGAGAGGGCCTTCACCGTATAAATTTAAAAAAGCATTTACGCCCCCTTTATTTAAACTTTCTACAACTTTAATTGCATATAGTGGCTGCTTGCCTTCCACCAAACTCCCCACGAATATAAATACTATCTTACCATCGATTTCTTTATATTCAGTTTTTACAATTTCTGTTTCAGAAAAAGAGGCCGTAAAAAACGATTTGATATTTTTAGTTTGTTTCGGCCAATCTCCATATACGAGTACTTTTATATTTTTACTTAAAAAAGTGCTTGAAGTTATCCATTTTTGAAGTCTATAAGACCATGGTTGTTTTGAAGCTGGATCCCAATTACCCGCATATTTTACAGTTTTAGGTTTGGAAGGAAAAAAAATCTGCATAATACACCCCAATAATCCCATGTTACCTGGGCACCGTAAATGGATATGATCTGCCCAAGTCATTGCTTTGATAATTTCCCAGCAAAGCAATGGCAGTCTAAAAATGGTTTTAAAAATTGCTGCTACTGAAATTAAAGAAAATCGCGGAATTTTCTTTAATTCTAATTGTGAAGCCTCATAAGCTACTGCAATTTTAGAAGACTGATTTCCTTCTAAAGGAGCTACAATTTTTACCTCGTCTACATTTTTAAACCAGCGGTTCATTTCAAGCACATAAGGAGCATAGGCTAGAAATTTTTTATCTAACTTTTTATGTATCACATGAGTAATAACGGCAAATTTCATGACCAAAAATCACATTTTAAAAGTTACAGCAAAAATTGCCCAGCATCTGCCTAAAAATTCAGTAAATGCTTCCTGTTTTTTCGAAGTTGTAAAGACGTTTGCTAAACGCACCAATGTTAGTAAGCCGGTTATTTTATACCACATTAGTTTTGCTTTTATTGTCGGTCTATTATACTTAATTCGCCAAACATACCAACCATTTTCAACAACCATCTTTCCATATTCAAATTGGTTAGGACGACCGGACGGCTCATGATAATGATGAAGTTTTGCTGCAGTATTTACGTACAACGAACCTAGTTTAGATAATCTCAAACAAAAATCCATATCCTCATATAATCCATAGCCTTCAAAATAAGCTGAAAACCTAAGTTTCGAGAAAAATTCAGTTCTAAAGGACATTGCACATCCCATAAAAAATTCTACCGGATAAATTTTATCCGATGGAGGCAAAAAACCTGTTGAGAAACCATGAGAAAACTTTGGCATAAATCCAGGAGGCTGATCACTTAATAAGCCGAACTTTTTTCGCAAACTATTCCTACTGCCTAATGTTCTCTTCCAACCATCAAATTCAAATTCGTTGAATAAAGTTTTATTATTTTCTGTTTTTTTCCATTCTGTATTTGGTTCAATAATATAACCTCCTACACCCAAAGCCCCCGGATATTTTTGATAAGTCTCCATAAGCTTCTGAAAATAATTAGATTGTAGCACTACGTCATCATCTAAAAAACACGTGATTAAACTATCACAGCTTACTCTATCTATTCCAAAATTTCTTTGTTTGGTTAGACCTCTATCTTTTTCAGTAACCAAAAAATATTCGATATTTCTAAAGTTCTGTTTTGCAATCAAGCTCTTACTGTCTGGAGTTGTTGAACCATCCACAATAATTATTTGGGAAGGATATAATGATTGTTCCTCCACTGATCTCAGCAGTTTTAAAAGCGCATTAGGTCGCTGATATGTACAAATTATTAAGGAAAACTTACTTTCCATTTTAAATTGCTTTCTTTGAAATTTGTTGTGCCCAGGATTTGCTTGTTTCCCAACGCTTTTGCATGCTTTTCCTATACTTTAAAGGATTTTTAATATCCTGAACTTTGTAAAATTTAAGCCATAAAATAATTTTATACGCTCTTCGCTGTGCTCGTGTATAATTTTTCTGAATAAAACGCATAACCGTTGGCGATGGTTTAGGAAATGGTTCTTTTTGCTCCCAGGGCTTTATGATTTTAGTTCTAAAACCTCCCATTGGAGCTTTTAAGTGAACAATTTCAATTTCTGGATGGTATACAATATCAATACCTTGATTTCGCAATTGCATGCCAAAATCCATATCTTCACCATAGCCATATTCAAAAGATAGATCAAATGCTACTTCTTTTAGACAGGCTTTTTTTATAATAGTATTGCCTGCTCCAAATGTTCCCCATTGCTTCGGATTTTTATACAATAGAACTTCTTGTTTTGTTCGGTACGCAGTTACTAAAACTTCCAATCCATATTTTTCAATTTTAGAAAAAGCACTCTCTAATAAATTAGCTTCAAATTTATTATCATCATCACAAAAGAAAACCCATGAAGCGGTAACTCTCTGTAAAGCACTATTTCTTGCATTACAGGCTCCTGTTTGATGAGTGAAAATATGCTGAATTTCGAATGGCCAGTCTTCAATAATAAAATCAAAATCTGATGTCGTTCCCTTATCCGGGTTTTGTTCTACGATGATTACTTTTTGAGGAAGGAAATTTTGCTTTTTCAAATCTTCTAAAACATTTAATAAATGCTTAGGTCTTCCAATGGTGGGAATAACCACATCTATTGAGTGATCTATAGAAGCTTTAGACGATTGAATGGTTATATCGGAAAAATCTATTTCTACGGAAAAAAAATTAGTTTTTAAACAACTAAAAATCAATGATTTTAAAGGATATTTTTTTTTGTATCGGATGAAACATAATAATAAAATAATTCCTCTTACTTTTTTATAAAATTGAAAAGCAAAAGAGAACAAATCAACTACCGTAGCAGTATATTCTAAATTCTTTTCAATTTTTATCGCTAATTGTGGCGCATGATAACAAAATAGTCCATGGTGCTGTCCTAATTTGGCAATCGCATTTAGTAAATATTCAAAATTGGATATATTTTGAAATTCATTTTTGAATTTCAGAACGACTGAAGCATAAATTCCTCCCATATCGCTACTCATAAGCCAAGTAGGATATTGAACTTCTAGATTAATATTAGCAAATGGAAATTGATCTACATAGCCAATATCGCTACTAAAATATAAAGATTTAATGGCACAAGAAGCCATTATTAAATGATGATGAAAGACATCATCAAAAGCCTTCTCATTTAAATTATTTTGTTGTGCTTCTTCTATCCATATAATTTTTTCTGTAGGGAAATCTTCAGCCAATTTCCAAAAAGTTTTAACCAGATTTTCTGAATAGCCACTTAACTGCTCCCTATCTTTATAAACAGCATACACCTTCTTGCTATGTTGATGAATTAGCTTAATCATAAATTTGGGTAGCTAAAATTTCCTTATAAAATTCAATATTTTCAATTGCTTTTTGCTGAATATCAAAATTTGCCTCAACTTTTAATCGGGCATTTTTTTGAAGCTTTTCTCTAAAATGATCACCTTCAAAAATCTGTTTTATCGCTTCTGCAAAAGCTTCATGATTTGATGGGTGTTCCATCAGTCCATCTTCTCCATGAGCTATTATTTCTTTAGCCCAACCAATATTAGTATTGACCACTGCTTTTTGTAAAGCCATCGATTCTATAGTAACCATTCCCAGAGTTTCTGCATAGGAGGGAAAAACACAAACATGAGCTTTTTTAATATGCTTTTTCACTTCAGGATATGGCATCTTACCTAAATACTGAATACCGGAAATATCCTTTTCCTTAATTTTTTGCTGAAGTAATTTCCAGGTTGAAGAACTTCCTGTTTTGATATCCGCAGAATCCCCTCCAATTAATAGTAATGTTGAATTTGGGTAACTCTGCTTTACTTTTTCAAAAATATCAAGTAATTCTAAAACACCTTTTTTACGAATTAAAGTACCTAAATATAAAATAGAGAAAGATTCAAAATTCTCTGGATTTTCATTATCGAATTGTGATAAATCCAATCCATAATGAATTGTTTTTATTACTGCATCATTGATCTTGAACAACTCTTTAGAAAGAACACCCGCAAAAGTTGTTGGTGCAATAAATGCAGAAACACGCTTTACGGCGTGTTTTTCAAAAAAACGATTTTTAAATTTCTGAGGACGATTTTCTAAATGGCAAAAATAGGTATCACTACCATGAAAACGCATAATTACCGGAATTGTAAAATTCATAAAAGCTGTTATCCCTGTCCAATCTGGAACTTCTAATAAATCTATCTTGGTATCTCGGATACAATAATTTAGTTTTCTATTTATATATTTTCGATATAAATAAAATCCGCCAATTTTGTAGGTCTTCTGTTTAATACAATAAAAATGAATCCCATTTTCTTCAAATTCGGTATCCGCTTTTTGACCATATACAAAAACACTTATTTTTATTCCTTTTGCTTGTAATGATCTTACCAAATTTTGCAAGCTACTTCCTAAACCGCCGGAATGACTTATTTTATCATGAGGATATTCGGGTGTTAGAAAACCTATATGCATTAGTTCAAGATATTTTTTATAGTATTCCAAATATTCTTAGAAGCAACTTTCGGATGTTTCCCAACTATCACCGTAAACCAATTTTGTGCCTGAGCTACAATAGGTTTTGGATCTTTTAATAAATTCTCTAAAGTATCTTGTAAACCTTCTTTGGAAGTAGCCCAAGCCACTGCATTTTCTGAAGGCATTGATCTAAAGTGCACATATTTGTAGTTTTGTCCAATATCTCGAATACCTTTTTGTAATTGAGGTTGTTCGTAATTGAAATAAATACAAGGCTTATTATGAATGGCAAAATCAAAAACCATAGAAGAGCATACATTAGCAACCAATTCAGAATGTTCACAAACTGTTGCTAACAATGAAAAATCAAAAGGTTCAGGAAGAATTGTATTCCATTGTTCTCCCATCGCTTTCCAGGCCGGATCGATTTGCGTGATCTCCTCTTTGTATTTCTCTACAATTTTTTGATATCTCCCTGTGTGATCTACTGGTGCTTTTCTAAATATAATGCCTAAATTATGATCTTGCTTGTTTAGCTGGCGTACTGCTAAGGCTAAATCTTCTAAGTAATATTGATCTAGTGGAGATGTAGTTGTATCATCTCCTGAAAAACAAATATATTCTTTGGCTTCATCTAATCCGTAATCTGCAAAAAATTTAGCTTTAGGTATAACTAAGTCTGGATTAAAATGAGGTTCAAATTGAGGAGTTCCAGTAACGATAATCTGATTTTCCTTTAGAAAAGGATAGTATTTCAACATTTCAGATTTCATTAAACCGCTCCAAACAAAGTAGTAATCGGTTTCTACCACCAACATAGCTTTAGGCACATTGTCCCAACTATAAATAAAAGTAGCTGTAGGAATTCCTAAATCTTTAGCGGCCAGCAATGCGCTTATGGCCTGAGTAGCACGTTGGGTTGTACACAAAACTAAATCAGGCTTATATTTCTCCAGTTGATTTTTACAGTACTGGTATTTAGGATTTTTATATTCTAATTTAGAGATGCGCCTTTTAATAGCTTTTAAACCATTTTCTGAATTATTAGTAGCAATTAAAAAGCTCGTCATCACACTACGAGTAGTCTTCTTGAGTCCGTTATATTTTAAAGGGAATTTGTAAGTCTCGTAAACCGGATCGTTAAATTCTTTCTGCCATAAATTAAGTTCTATTCGCTTACGAGCTCTAGAATAAATTGGTGTCATAGGATTTAAATTATTCAATCCTATTTTAACCTCCTTAAGTCCTAATTCTTCTTGCAATGGAAAAATGCTATTATTCCAATAAATAACATCCATGCCCATTTCCTGACCTAGATCATTAAAATTAGTATACGCGAAATTGCGTAAGCCTACGCCATCTGGCAGAAAAACAAAGACCTTTCTTTTTGCCATTAATTTTTCCTGAATTTCAATTTCTCTCGTTGTACTTCTTCAATATCTAAAATATCTTTCTCTTTAAAAGATAAAGCTTGATATACTGCGTTTAAGTCTCGACTTAACTTTCGCATTCCAGAAGGTTCTAAAGAAGCAGCATGATCGGTTCCTTTCCAGGTACGATCTAATGTATAATGTCTTTCTACCACATTTGCTCCTAACGTAAAAGCAGCTATATCTACTGCAATTCCTAAATGATGTCCAGAAAAACCAATATGCTTTACTTTATTTTCATAAAGCGATTTCATCCTTGAAATTTCTAAAAGACATACATCATCAAAAGGAACAGGATATCCAGAGGTACAATTATAAATTACTAAATCTTTATTTCTCCCTTTTTCAATAAAAAATTCAACTAATTCTGAAATTTCATTTTTAGTTGTCATTCCGGTTGAAATATGAATTTCTCCTGAATAATTATCGCACAACCAGCCCAACATTTCGAAATGATTATTACATGCTGAAGGAATCTTAATAAACTCTGGACTTAAAGATGCAATTTCCTGTGCCGAAGTTAAATCCCATACCGAAGTAGAATAGGAAATTTCCATTTCTTCACAAAAGTCTTTCAGCTCCTGATGCTGAGCCTTTGTAAATTCTAAAAACTCACGGTGTTCTCCATATGTTTCTCCATAAGCATTTATGGGATTAGGATGCGGAGCGTTATACTGATTTTCAGTTAGCAACTCTTTATTATTACGTTTCTGAAATTTTACAGCATCTACTTTGCAAAATATTTTGGCTACCTTAATTAGCTCTTTTGCAATTTCCATATCGCCTTTGTGGTTACATCCAATTTCGGCGATTACGTAAGGTTTTTTATAAGTGTTCAAAATCTAGTATTGTATTTTTGTATAAATTGAGCTACTTCTCGAATAGCACCCTCTCCTGATTTCTTTGCTAAATTTACGTCAGCAATCCTTTTAATTTCATCCATCGCATTTTGTGGAGCAAAAGACCAGCCTACGCAACACATGTTAGCCATATCGTTTACATCATCGCCTACATAAGCCAAACTACTCATCGCCAGATTGTTTTTTATACAATATTCTTGAAGTAATCCAAACTTATCTTTTGCTCCAAGAAAGACGGTATCTATTTTTAGTTTTTTCATTCTTGCAGCTACAAGAGCAGAATTTTCTGATGTCATTACCATTACAGTAACTTGATGCTGTCGTAGGATTTCCAATCCCATACCATCGCGCATGTCAAAAGATTTTGCTAATTCTCCATTTTCAGAAAACAATACTTTCCCATCAGTAAAAACACCATCTACATCTAATACTAAATGGGTGATTTTCTTACTCTCTTTTTGGTTTCTTAGCCTCGTTGCTAACAAGTTCTCTGCACTTAGCCAATCGGCTTCGCTATCAATTTCGGTATAGGAAACCTCGGGCATTTCAAAAGGTGTGATATTTCCGCTAATACGGTTTCTACTACTTTTTAATGCTTTCGTTGTAGTACAGTATACAGCACCATTTTCAACTAGCAATCCTTTAAAATCCTGGCGTCTCGGTCTATTTTTATAATCGTAATTCAATGATTTTCCGTTACTATCCCATGTAAAACGATGAGTTTTCACTACACTTAAAGAAGCGTCTGCCCCTTCTTCAATTTTGGAAATACCTGCATTTATATCATCTAGCGTAGTGAACGGAGATGTTGCCTGCAATAAGCAAAATAAATCGAAGTTATAATCTACTGCTTTAGAATATTCCAAAATAGCAGCTTCAGTGGAAGCCGTATCTGTAGCGCTTTCTTCTGAACGTAATACTGCTTTCACTTTTTTGGACCAATGGAATTGTGTTTCAATAAAATCGATGATTTCTTCATCATCGGTAAAAACAATTATCTCGTCAAGTTTCGAAAATATTGCTTCGGTAAGTACCCAACAAAATAAAGGTCGACCTAACATTTTGCGCTTATTCTTACCTAAAATACCTTTAGAACCCTTTCGTAATGGAATAAAACCGATTGCTTTCATTAACCTGTAAATTGATTACAAATATACTACTTATAAATTCCTCATAATTTAATTTCGATGAAAGCTAAAATTTCTCTATAATTAGTCAATATTAGGCGACGAATGGTATCACTGCTTGAAAGGACACACATCTAATAAGCCCTTTTTGAGTTCTTCGACTCTTTTTGTATCTGGTAAAGTATGATAAGAATCAAATAAAGAATCTAATTCTGAAAATGAATATGAGTTTTCTCTAATTCCAGGTTGGTAAAATGGAATTTGAACAGACTCCATATAATCTTGATATTTAATGTCATCTCCAAATACTTTATCTGAAAATTTCTGCCAAACCGCCGGAATTCGATATGCATGACTCACAATTATACCGTGTAGAGAAGAAGAAATAATACGCTCACAAGCTAAAATTTCTCGCGTAGTTTTTTCAACATCGTTTGTCATGAAATCAATCAGTATTACTCCCTCTAGCCCAACAATTAATTTCTTAGCCAATTGGTAGTCATTATAATGTGGAATGATACCTATTTTATAAACTTTCGGTATTGATGGTTGGTAATAATCTGGCAACAGAATGGCAGGATCGCCATATACTTCGGGAACCTGATAACCTTTATCTATTAAGAACTTTCTTGTCTGTGGGCCTCTTACAGCTAGAAATTTAGCGTTTTTAACTGGTAATGTTTTACTAATAATGCCACTTCCCCAAACTATACATTTTGTATTGACGTGCGTTAATATGCTACCAACGGTAGCATATATTGGCGAAAACCAATCTTTATAGCTCCATTTCTTTGGCCAAGCAAATTCCGCTTTTTTCCCGGATATTTTTTCGACTAAATATTTACCCAAGAGATCACCATAGTTCTCTTTAGCTTTATGTTGTATTTCACGTTCGTTCCACCAGAAAAGTCGGATTTTTTTTGGCATTTTAATTTAATATTGCTTTATAGACTTTTAAAACACGATTTTTGACATTTTCGAAATCTAATGATTGCTTCAAATCATCGTTAACTATCTTATAAGTATTAGATATATCTGTAGTTATCGCTTGCTTTAAATGTGATATTATTTCAACAACATCATCACAATCAGAAATTAGTAAACCATTTTTACCATGTTCTATTATTTCTGAAGTTACATTTCCCGGATTCGACTGAATAGGAAAAACATCCATACAAATTGCTTCTAATAATGTATTCGGCATCCCATCTGAATTACTATTACCTATATAAATTTTAGAAGATCCCATTAGCTTTAACACTCTATCATGTGGAATTTTTCCTAAAACCTGAATATTATCCCAAGTTCTTAAATCAGACTTTTTTAAGTATTCAAAAACTTCTGGATCGGCACCAAAAATTACAATCTTATATAATTGAAGTTCTTCTGTCAGTTTTGAAATAGCTTTTAATATAGGTACTGCTCTACCAGAACGTCCTTGATATCCCTTTATTAAAATTAATTTCCTATCCTCTTGTGTTTCCCTGAAATTATTAAGTTCGCCAATTTTAAAACCTCCACCCCCAGGAAAAACTCCTAAAAATTGTCCTCTAAAACCATATTTTTCAGCTATTTGAAAATCTCGCTTACAATCTGTTATTAAATAATTTACACGCTTGAGCACCTTCTTTATATCCGCTAAATAATTAGTGTTATTTTGAAAATAAAACAGATCGCTCCCCCAAGAACTGTATATCCATTTTAATTCAGTATGCTTTTTCATAACAGATAAAATAGGAGTACAGGAAACATATAATGCAAAACTGTGTACGGTATCAGGCTGAATTTCATTAACCGTTTTTTCAAATTCCTGCGAAAGAGTACGTTCATTATATTTTGAGATACCCTGATACAATTGGGGAAATCTAGATTTCAAAAAGATTCTACCCGGGAAATTCCATCGCAATTTCCAGTTGGTGATTTGATGTACCCAGCTTATACGTTCTATAAAATTCCCGGCCCCGGTGATATCAAACCAATACACTTCAAAATCGCTATCTTTTAGTTGATCGACCCATCTAAAAAAATGTAAGCTTGGCATTGATACCATTAAAATCTTCCTTTTTTTAGGCATCGGGAACTATTTTTAAAGTTAGTTCTTCTTTTTCCCAATCTATTTGGTAGTGATATATAGAAAGCCTATGCTGTAGAATAATAGCTTCTAAAAGCTTATTATTAATATATTCCATCGAATATGTTCGTATATATTTTTTTCCAATAGTTTTCTTTAATCTATTTTTAATAGATTTTCCAAGACTATCAGTCTTAATTTTAATCGAAGATGATTCTGATAAAATAGGAAAAACACCTGTAAGAAATGCATCAAATTGATTACATTCTGAAGTTAATATAATTCTATTTATAGGATTTCGTAATTCTGTAAATTTTACAATATTTGGCATTTCGCCCCAAACAAATTTCAAATTAGCATGAGTAACTTTATTCTGATTTTGCATCATCATATATCGATGATTAATTTTCTCTAAATTGGTATGATAAGGAAATTCACTTTTTTTGCTTCGGTATTGCTTAGGATGCCACTGATGTTTAACTAAAATTTCTTCGTCAAAAAAATGCACTGAAAAACCAGCATTCTTTAATCGCAAGTGTACATCGGTATCTTCTGCACCCCAACCATGATAAAACTCGTCGTAACCATTTATTTTTTTTAATATAGATGTTTTATATAAAGTTGTTCCTGTGACCCCTTCATTTCCCGTAAATGAAGGATTGTAGTCAAAGAAAGTTCCATCTTTAGAGGATTCTTTTTTATCTAAGAACGCATACTTAAAGTAAACTATATCATTTTTCTGCGATATTTGTTTACATTTTCTCACCATTTCCGGATGATACAACAAATCGATATCCCCCATTAAAAAAAGAGGTGAATTACATTTTTGTAATGCTATGTTTATTGCTCTGCTCTTATTCCAAAGTTGACCGTATGTGGATACAAAAATATAGTCTATAAAATTATAGTTTTTAATTTGCTTCTCTAAAGCAGTGGTGAATTTGTCTGAACTTCCATAATTGACTAAGAAAACCTTGAAATCTTGATCGCTTTGCTCTCGTAAAGAATCTAAACAACGTTTTACAATTTCTAGTTGACGGTTGCGATATGTAAGAACAAGACTAAGCATTAAAAATGTAATGGATTTATAACTTTTGACCTATTTTGACCAGATTTTTGTAACACAAAATCATTCAGAATTTGGGTTGATTTTTCAAAGAAATCATCAGATTTGGGGCTAAGCCAAAATATCAATTTTTCATCAAAATATTCTTTAAAAAAATCACTACCTATTGGATCGATCAAAATTGTAGGCACACCTAAGGACCTAGCTTCTAAAGTACAGCCAGAAAATCCTGTAAAATGTAAATGAGCAATAGAAAAGGTTTCTGGAAGAGATTTTTCATTAGGTAATTCTAAATCATAAATATGACGATCGACTCCAAAGTTATCAAAAAAATTCTCTATTTCTGAAATGGAAAAAGAGTTTCTAGGATGCAATCTAAAAATCCACTTATAACTCCAATTTTTCATCAACGTTATTATCTCTTTCGGAATCATTCTTTCCAGTGGAAATGTTTGCATGCTAAATACAACTGCGCTCTTTACACTTTTATCATTCGTTTTTTTATATTGCAAGTAAGGGTGACCAGCAATTTTAACGATGATATCTTTTTTATCTGCCGACCATTTTTCAATATTAAGTTTAGACTCTTGATCCCATACCCAATATTCTTTGGGCATCAGATTGTAACCAGACTCTGGTATCTTAAACCAATCAGAAAAAACCATATGATTTGTTTGTGGACCATGCTGAAAATCTATAGTTTTAATATTGAGTTTATTTGCACTATAGATTGCAGCATACAAATTATCCCACGCATAATAACCGCAAAAAATTAGTTTGTCGGGAGAAACTTTTTTGAAAAACCGAATATAGAAATTAGAAAGGGAATTTATCTTCTTAACCCAATTTCTTAAATTCTTCGCCTCCAAATTGAGAGATTCAACTTTAATAAACTCCTTCGTCACTTCCTTTAAAAAAGAATCGTATTTATAAAGTTCACTATCATTTTCAAAGGATTTTTTTTTAGACTTGAAGGCTGTATCAATATTTCTGAAAGCATCAATTCGCTTTTGTAAATTAATAATCACCTTTTTATTATAGCTATTAGCTATAATTTTTTGATATTCTAAAAAGTAAACTTCATTTTCCAGATGATTACTTTTAATCATACTGTCAAAAAAACGATTAAAAGCAAAACCCTGTTCTTGAATTCTGTGAAAATGAGAACCTACAAATACTATCTTTTTTCTCTGAAGTTTTGAAAAAAATATTTCATGACTAATTATTGCCTTTAACAGCTTTACTGTTTTTTTGAAACTTCTATTTTTTATTTTTTTTCGACTAATTGAACTAGTTTTATCAACTTTATTCTCTTTATCTCGATTTATTTGTTCTGAAAGTAAAAAAAGATATAACTTAATGCGGATATAAGGCCATACATATATTCCACTGATGCACCATTGTTCAACAGGAAATTTATTTTCCAATTCACGAAAATAAATATCTAATTCAAAATTGGTGTTATTTTTCATTTTCTTCTAAAACTAATCTGATTAATTCTTCCAATTTTCAAGAGTAATCTCATCTCTACCATAAAATGGACTTATATTTATATCATAACTTAATAATAAGTTTTATTATATTGCTTTAACACATTTTTAGATAAACCTTTGTATCTGAAGAAGAAATCATTAATGAGTTTGATGCGCAAAATAGTTTTAAAAAACTTATTTTTTATCAGAAAAGCTAATTTTGAAGGTTGAGTTAATTGAAGCCTCTTATACTCTAATTTCTTTTTGGTTTGATGAAATTTCACCTCATCCATCCAATCCTCATAAACGTTCCCCATATGGTAGGCGTAATTTTTAAAGGTTGTAAGTTTCCATAAGTCCTTATTTTGTGCAGCTACATCTAACAAACGTTCACTATCGCTGCCCATCTTTGCCGGTATATATTTTTCTATTTCGCTCAAAACCTCTTTTCTATATGTCGCTACAAAATGACTGGAACCAATACAGGCTTTCACATCGCTCTTTTCTATCCCTAAAATATATTGCAAGTAATAATGATCTTCTTTCATATCCCAACCAATACTTTGATAAAATAGTTGCATCTCTTTAGGTTCAGCCACCTTTAAAAAGCGCATTTTTTTATTGAAAAAATTATCAAAAATTACATTAGTACAAAAGTTCGCATACATATTAAACTGCGGCACTATCCCAACCGTTCCAACTTTTGGAAACGAATTAAAAATCTGAATAGTTTCATACTGCCAACCCGGTAGAAACATGGTATCGGCATCTGCAATAGTTATTATATCAAAATTATGCCCTACTACACCTTTGTAGATTGCATTTAATTTACCAATATTGGACGTATTGATAAGTTCCTGAATTTTCTTCTCACTTTTTAAAACTAAAAGATAGTTTTCAACTTCAGCACAACTTCCATTATTTATTATAGTAATAAACGTATATTCTAAACTTATAGTTTCTAAGACCGATTGAATGCACTTTTTGAAAATTTTAAAAGCATCCTTAAAATAATCTTGTTGATTGGGGATATAAACCGGGATAATAACCTGATGTACAAACCTAGCATCATAGAGAACTTTATCTTTATTGGGATTATTTCCTTTTCTCATCAGTCCAATATTTTATTATAACTGTATATAATTTGCTTTTTTACCAAATTATAATCAAAACGAGATTTTGATAAGTAATAATTTATACTAGGAGCCATAGAAATGAGCTCTTTATCATCTAAAACTTTCCTGATTAAAGATTCGACAGTTGCAATAGAATCTGCATCATCGATTAACAAACCATTCTTGCCATTTTCAATTATCTCTTCGCTGGCACCGCCGGGATTGGATTGAATAGGAAAAGCTCCATTCACTATAGCTTCTATCAATGTATTTGGTATTCCATCTGAAACACTATTTCCTATGTATATAGAAGTTTTTTGCATTATATTTAATACATCTATATGATTTAAAGCATGGCGAGAATATGTCTTAAAGGGCAAAGACTTTTCTTCAATATAGTCTATAACTGTAGGATGAGCCGCAAATATTGTCACCTGAAATCCACTTTCAAGTATTTTTGATAAAATTTCTTCTAAAGCTTTTACTACTACTAAACCTCTTCCAAACGTATGTTGATAGCCTTTAACCAGAATGATATTCCTTTTGGGATTATAAAACACTTCTTTTGATGGAATTTGGTAACCTCCACCTCCGGGGTAGACACCAAATGTTTTTCCTCTAAATCCTAATTCTCGTGCTATATTTTGATCACGAT
Source organism: Zunongwangia endophytica (assembly GCF_030409505.1). NCBI lineage: Bacteria > Pseudomonadati > Bacteroidota > Flavobacteriia > Flavobacteriales > Flavobacteriaceae > Zunongwangia > Zunongwangia endophytica. The sequence continues at coordinate 2,085,615 of NZ_JAUFPZ010000002.1, forward strand.
TATTATCTGTGTGTAAATAATTAATTCTCTTTAATACATCAATAATCTCTCTTTTATGGCTTTTTAAATTTCGATAGTAATAAATATCACTGCCCCAACATGAATATATCCAAGGAATATGTCTGTATTTTTCTTTATCAAGAATATTTGCTAAAGGATAAGAACACTCCTGCATTTCGAAACTGTGTACAACATCTGGATCAATTTCATTTAAGATTAATTCGAATTGCTCAGACTCCGTTATTTCTAAGATATATTTAATTTTTTGATAAAAATCTGGTGTTTTCTTACTTAAAAAATATTCTCCTTTTATATATGGTAATTTTCGTTTTTTCCAATTTGTATATTGCGTTATTTCCAAGTTGGTTTTTAGTTTGCCTCTATCTAAAATATCAAACCAATATAATTCCCAATTCTGATCTTTTATATTCTCTATCCACCTAATAACATGGATGGAAGGCATAGAAATAAGCAATATTTTCATTATTTAAATTAATTTACTTTTTAAATAATCCTCTGTAAATTCATTTCTAAATTTCATTAAATATTCTGATCTAATATCATTGGAAAGCTTCAAAAACATTTCATCAGGAAGAGAAAGTAAATAGATAGAATTCAATATAAGACCATGAAAATTAGAAGTTACTAAAAACTCGAATTTTCCAAGTCTAATTGGCATTGCACCCACATTATACGTAAGAATTACTTTTGCAGCTGCCATCAACTCTAAAGCAATATTAGGGCCTCCTTCATAAGATGAAGTAATTAGAAAAATTTTAAACAGACTAAATTTAGTATGCACTACATCATATGGTATTTCATTAAAATCAAAATCTACTAAATCATTTAATTTCAAACGACTAACTTCTGAAATTAAAAAGTTCCTATATGAAATCTCACCAGTTCCTATAATAATTAAACGCTTCCTAAGACCTCTAGCTTTGAGTTCAGATATTAAATAGATTGTATCCTCTAATTGTTTTTCAGGACTAATTCTAGAAATAACTCCGAAATCATATTTGTAAATTTTGCATGGTGATTGACCTAAAAGAATGCTTTCCGAGAAAGTTAAAACCTCATTGCAACTTATATTATTAATTCCTTGTCTAATAAAATAATCTACTTGATTTTCTGATGTCACTAGATTTTGATTTACACTATTAAGTAAAGAAATATGTAAAGGCGATAATTGAATATATCTTATAGTAGTATATTTTATAATTATCTTTTTTTTATTAAAAAAAGATTTGATAATTGGATAATAAAAATCCTGGGTATTTTTTGTTATAATATAAACAAAATCAATTTGCTTGAAAAAATAAACTAGTTTCCAGTAAAGATATTTAGCATTCCATTTTTTTAAAAAAGTGGTTCTGATGATATAAGGATAAGATATAAATTCTATTTTATTACTTATCTCAATACCTTCCAAAAACTTATAATTAGGATTTTCATTTGAAAATATAAATACCTTCGAGACATGAGAAAGTTCACTAATATAATTTGCCGTATGGATAGTTTCAAGTTCACTTCCTCCTAAATTATCGAAAAATGGCGTTACTATTAAAATTTTCAATTTCTTTTATAATAATTAATTTAAGTTTCTATCGGTAATAATTTTCACCTTATGCATTCCAATACCATTATAATTCCTAATATTTAAAACTGATATTAAAAGATTTAGGAGGATTATTGCAAAATCTTTAAAATCCAAAAGAAAGTGCATTCTATAATTTAAAATTGATTTAAAATAAAATTTAAAAAAAGTTAAATTATTTTCATAGAGATAGGTTTTTATTAATTTATACAAAAATTTTCGAAAGCATTGGCGTAATTTTGGATCGTCAGTATAGTATTTAAAATACTTCATATTGAGTCTAAGAAAACAAGATAAAATTAAGTCACTGGATACAACGCTTTCGATCTTGTAGCTTTTGTCAAAACGATATAAATTATCGATCAAATCTAAGTGCTCAAAAGAAGGCTCTTCAATTAGAATTTGAATGTAGAAATCAATATCTTGAAATCTTTTTAGATTTTCATCGAAACTAAAATTTAGCAAATACTCTCTTCTGTAGGTTACACTTAAAGTGGACCACCAAGGTAAATTATAACTTGCAAAAAAATACAAAAAGTCACAAAGATTATCTTTAGTGGACAACAAATTAAGCTGTTCGTTTGTTTTATTTGAATATGATTCCAAACCAGCGGTGTTAGAAAAAATAAAATCAAGACTGGTTTTTGCTATACGACTTACTCGTCGCATTAAACATTCTTCTAATAAAATATCGTCGCTATCTAACCAAATTACATATTGCCCCTTACTTAATTTAAACCCATAATTTCTGCATGCATTCGCTCCTTTCGGTTTATGATCAGGTCGATGACGATATTGAATTCGAACATCTTTATGGCAATAAAATTCCAAGAGTTCCTCAGTATAATCTGTAGATCCATCATCTACCACAATACATTCCCAGTTTTGATAAGTTTGTGCAATCACAGAGTCCAGGGTCTCACCGATAAAATGAGCCCGGTTATAACTTGGGATGATTATGGAAACTAATTTTGAATCAACCACTTTTTATAATTGTACTTTAAATTTTTGCCTAAAAAAATATCCTCTTCCCAAATATTTTTTGAAACAAATCATTAATCTATATTTTAAAGCACCGTTTTTGAAATTTTCATTTAGACGATCAAGAAAGATAGATTTATCCGGCACTAAGGTTTTACCTGATAAATAACACCAATCGAGAATATTGAATAAAACTTTTCTTTTAATGGTTATACTCATTTTATCTTCTAAATCTATGTAAGTAAACCAAGTTTTCAATATTGCACTTTCTATTTCAGCCTTTTTATCATTTTTTAATCCACCTTGTTTGGAAACTTCATGTTTTCTCCTTAAAGTAACAACTTTATCTATAAAAATACAATGGGTAGATTTAGCTGTCAACTTAGAGTAATAATTATACTCTTGACCAGTATATAATTTTTCATTGAATAATATTGATTTTGCTAAAGTTGCTTTGATTAAAGTATCATAGGTTAACCAATTAATTTTTTGAAACAGATAATTGTAAAGTGTTATTTCGTATTTTTCAAAAGTATAATAATGGTCAAAATCACATTTGCTACCATGTAAAAATCTAGTTCTAGTAATGACGTAATCAACCTTATGTTTTAATAGTGACTTTATTTTAACTTCTATATGATCTTCCGTCATTAAATCGTCGCTATCAAAAAAAATAATATAATCACCTTTTGCTAAATTCAAACCATAATTTCTAGCTCCATTGCCTCCAGGTAAATAGTTTTCCGTTCTTTTATAGAAAGAAAATCGATTATCCTTTTGAATATAAAATTCCAATAATTCAGTCGTATAATCATCAGATCCATCATCAATTATAGTACAATTCCAGTTTTTGTAACTCTGAGCTATTATAGAGTCAAGAGTTTCTCCAATTAAATTAGATCGATTATAAGTAGGTATGATGATAGAAACAAGATGTGGATGCATGAACTTAATTATTAAATTTTAATTGAATTTCTGTTCCTACTATTTTTTAAGGATGGATAGAGTCCTTTTAGAATTCTATATTTAGATAAAATCTCTTTTGCTTTTCGAAATTTAAACTTGAAAAATGATTTAAAATAGCTTCGTCTAATTTGTTTTAAATGCAATGAAAATTTACTATCAAAGTTTTTTAAGTTTATATCAGCCCATTCGACTTTAGAATATCTTATATATTCTTCATAGTAGTCATCTGAATATTTCAAGACGGGTTTTACCTCTCTAAATTCACGATCATGAATCATTTTAGCATTAGGAACAATTCCAATTTTCATATTATGATACAAAACTCTTTGACAATAATTTCGATCCTCTCCATAATGAAAAAATAGCGAATCAAAATAGCCTACTTTTTTGAGCGTTCTTTTAGGTATAAGCCAACCGGCAGCATTTACAAAGGGAATTGAATAGATATCTTTTATCTTGTTTTCATTTGCGTCGAAAATATAATCCCTCGAAATATTATATCTTGACATGAACATTGAAAAATTTGCATCTAATCCTGTAAAACTTTTTGTATAATGGAACGGACTTAAAATTCCATATTCTAATTTGTCCTGAATGATTTTTATTAATTTTCCTAAACAATCTTCTATTAAATAAGCGTCCTGATTTAATAAGAAAACATAATCTGCGCCATGATTAATTGCATACTCAATCCCTATATTATTAGCTTGCCCAAAACCTAAATTTTTATTTTGCTCTATAAGATGAACATTCGGATAATTTGTTTTAATAAAATCTTTTGTATTATCCGAACTATTATTATCGACTACAACTACAGGAAAATCACCACATGATTGCAAGCATTCATCAATCCATTTTAGACCATTGTAAGTAACGACTATTATCATGCTTTCAAAACTTTATTTTTTAGTTTAATCGCATATTTTACTATAGGTGCGAATGGATGAAATTCTAAAAAATACTTCTTTTGGTAATCTTTATTTAATAACCAAAAATATTCCTTATATAAAATTTCGTTGTATATTTTATAATCATTGATCTTAGAAGATCTATTGATATTTGTAGCCTGATCATCGTGAATTCTAAAAGCTACTAATTTTTTATTTAAGATTGCAATTTGTTGTTTTTTTAAGATTCGATAATAAAACTCATAATCTAAAATTTGCTTCAAATCTTCCCGAAAATATCCTACTTTTTTTAGAATATCATTTCTAAACATAACTACAGAAGGTTCTCCTATCTTATTTAAAGGTGATTGTAAAAAAAAATCTGATCGAAAAACTTTTTTATCCAAAACCAAAGTTTGCGATAGATTTTTGAATTGACATTGAAGATTCCCATAGGTCTGTATCCATTTTTTTAAATCTTTATTCAAATTAGATTCTACGATAAAATCTCTTTTAGACGCCACTAAAGATATATCTTTGTTATCTTCTAAGAACTTTGTCATGTCTGATATACAAGTAGAATATAGGATATCGTCTTGAAATAAAAATTTAATATACTTACCCTTAGCTTTTTCAAGACAATTATTCCAATTTGCACCGATACCATTTGGATTATGATTATAAATTTTAACGGGAAAATCTACAGCTTCTTTAAATTTATTAGCAATTTTAAGGGTCTCATCTTTAGATTGGTCATCACTTATTATTATTTCAAAATCTCTAAAATTCTGCTGAAGAATGGAATCTAAAGCCTCTTGTAAGTAGACTCCACCATTATATGTTGGTATACAGATAGATACTAAACAAGACATGATTTAAATTATAAAGGATTTAGATGATGAATTACTACGAATATAATCTATTAATCCATCCTTTCTGTCTTCAAAAAAATAGTTCAGAAATTCTATGTCATTTTTAAATTTTTCCTTTACAATATCTTTTCTTCTTTGATTATAGAAAAAAGAATAATGATTTTTTTTCTTCTTTCCCATATTCACTTTCTTGCTAAAAAAAGAACTTGGTAATTCCAAATCCCGACAAACTTTTTCTAATCCATTCTGGATTTGTTCAAAAAATATCACCTGATCATAATCTATTTTTTGATTATCTAGGCAAAAATAATTGATTTGAGATTTTAAATGATCACCTCTATATAGAATATTTTTACAGTTTAGAACTTTACTAAATTTCCCAGTAGCATTTATATAATTGAAAAAGCTATCGTTAATATTTTGTTCTTTACTCAACCAACAATAGTCTGAATATAGCCGATCCCATGGATTCCTTACAATTATAAACTTATAGTAGTTGTTCCATTCATGAGAACTTAATAAATTATTTTGAATCAATTCTTCTGGAGTAGCATGTTGAAGGTGCATTTTTAATTCTTCATTCCATCCAAAAAGATTGCTGTTATTACTTTCAGAATTATTTGAAACATCTATTCCAAAGGCAGTTTCAATACTGGATCCAGCACATTTCGAAATATGAATAAAAATGCATTTATGTTTATGTGAAATCATGCATCTTTAAGTTTTTGCCAGCTATATTCAGACAGTAGAAATCCTAGATTTTTTATAGTAGGTAATTTCCCGGTTTTATAAAAGTCGCCGTTCGCAACCTTAAAATCAAGAAATCTTTCATTTTCATATAATAACTCTCGATCGTCTAAATTTAATAATTGCACCCCCAATATATAATTACCAGAGGTAATCGCTAATTTTTCTATAACACATTGTGTTGTTATCTTTTCAGAAACTGAAATACGCAAAAAATCATCTGTATGATAAGTATTTAACGTAGTTATCAGACGCTTATTTTCATCGAAAAATTGAAGTCTTAAATTCAATTCCATCGATTTATTGGAAATGTTTTCGATAGAAATTCGGAAGTAATACGATTCACCTGATATTAAATTATTAATTTTCTTTTGGTTGTCATATATAGCAAGCTCATGGATTCTGGCATTTTTTATTGAGAGCGGAAAAAATTGCCCACTTTGCTTATCGTCCTTTTCTTCTGCTAAATATTGGTTTATTCCTTCTTTTACATCCCCTTCAAATTGAACAGAACCATTTTTCAGAACCAAACATCGCGTACATAGCTGTTGAATAGAGGCCATATTATGACTCACGAAAAGGACCGTTCTTCCTTCACCTGTAGATAGATCTTGCATTTTTCCAATAGCTTTCTTTTGAAATTCAGCATCACCAACGGCTAAAACCTCATCGACTACTAATATTTCAGGTTCTAGATGAGCTGCTACTGCAAAACCTAAACGTACTCGCATCCCGCTGCTATATCTTTTCACCGGTGTATCAATGTACATTTCGCAACCGGAAAAAGCTATAATTTCATCGATTTTAGCACGTATCTCCGGCTTTGTCATTCCTAGAATAGCACCATTAAGATATATATTTTCCCGGCCAGTCAGTTCTGGATGAAAACCCGTCCCAACTTCAAGCAACGAAGCAATACGTCCTTTTGTTTTAATACTTCCGGTAGTGGGCGAAGTTACCCTCGAAAGTAATTTTAATAAAGTAGATTTTCCGGCACCATTTTTACCAATAATACCTAAAACCTCTCCCGTCTTTACTTCAAAATTAATATCTCGAAGCGCCCAAACATAATCTTCATTTGCTTTTGCAGATCGATCGTTTACCGCTCCTACTTTCAAATAAGGATCTTCTTTCCCTCTTATTTGATGCCACCACCGATTAAAATCATGGCTTATAGTGCCTGTACCAACCGTACCCAATCGATACTGTTTTGAAATATTTTCTGCTTTTAAAATGACACTCATTATACAGTATCTATAAAATTCTTTTCTGTTCTATTAAAGGTAATCAAACCTATAAGAAATAAAGCTAGACTAATTCCTATAGTGTATAAAAAAGATCCTAGGTTAAAAATACCTTCATCTAAAATCATATATCGAAATCCTTCTATAATCTGGGTTAACGGATTTAAACGAACAATCCATGCAATGTCTGGCATCTTTTCTTCCACCTGACTTAAAGGATAAGGCACCGCTGAAATATAAACTAGCAAAGAGGTCGCAAAACCGATAAGTACGGTAAGATCACGATATTTAGTTGTCATTGCTGAAATAATCATCCCAAATCCTAAACCCATAAAAGCCATTAATATCACATACACAGGAAATAGAATGAGATTAGCATTTGGTGTAACCGAACTACCTTGATAAATAAAATAGATGTAAAAAACAATTAGAATAAGAATCTGAATTCCGAATTTTACTAATCCAGCAATTACTTTACTCAGAGGAACAATAACCCGAGGAAAATACACTTTACCAAAAAGGGCTGCATTTTGATTAAAAGTGTTCGATGTACTGGTAAAGCATTGATTAAAATAATTCCATGCTGTAATTCCCGTAAGATTGAATAGAAAATTAGGAACGCTACCTGTAGATACACTTGCGATATTATTGAACACCAACGTATATATTACAGAAGTAAATAGAGGCTGAATAAAGAACCAAAGCGGCCCAAGTATAGTTTGCTTATAAACCGTTGTGATATCTCGCTTTACGAACAAAATCAACAAATCCCTATATCGCCAAATCTCTTGGAAATTAAGGTCGATTAGCTTCCTTTTGGGACTAATTTCATATAACCAGTTATCTTCTATGGAATTCATAAACTTTTTGGAGGCTTTGCAGCTTTTTGATTTATTATTCTCGCTATTTTCTAATAATTTAAATTCTATCTCAACTTAAATATTTTTGTTATTTTTTATTTCCGTAAAGGATGACTCTGGCGAAGAGCACATAAAAAAAAGGAATTTTTGAAATAAAAATATCCAAATTAGACGCTAATTTATTTATCCAGTTATCGTAGTTTTTATCACCATAAACTTTTAGAGAAACGACTCCAAACATGACAGTGAAAAAATCAAAAAAATAATGATCAAATGTGAATTTCTCTTTGATTATTTTAATGTCTTTTGAAACCAAAGCGTGTTCATCTGGCGTTCTCTCTTGTGGATTCATTTTTCTGTAAATCTTATAAATCGGATTCATATTTAGGGGTTCCAAAAAAATTATCTTACCGCCAGGCTTTAATACTCTATGAATATGGCTTATTGATTTTTCGATATCCAAATGATGAAGTATTGCTCCCCCGAACACAATATCAAAAGATTCATCTGCAAAAGATAAATCATTGGCATCCATCAAATAATGGTTTATTGGAAAATCTCTCGAACTCGCGTGCTTTTTGCCATTTTCTAATTCCTGTTCTGAAATATTTATACAGGTTAAACTTTTAGGTTTGGTGGATTTATCAAACCAGGCCGCCCAGGTATAAGAACCAATTTCTAGAACATCTTTATCATCAAATTCCAGAAGTAGTTTATTGATAATCTTTCTCTCTCGCTTATAAGAATAAAAAAAAGCATGCCTTCTTAGCTTCTTGATTTTAGTCCTATCCAATTTATTCTGATTCCAATAATCTCTTTCGGTCTGATTTATTTCTTCTCTGGTTCTCGCTTTCATAATATTAGACAGTCACTAATAACTTATTTTATTCAAACTTGCGCTTAAACTTCTCCCATGATTTCTTGAATTGAGATCGTGTAGATGGCGCTTCACCATACCCGTTATTATAACGATTATAACCATAGCCGTAGCCGTAACCATAGCCGTAACCATAGCCATAGCCATAGCCATATTTCGCTCGATGTACGAAGTGATTCAGTACAAAACTTATATTTTTTATCTCTCCTTTGGCATATTTCTGATTAATCGACTCTAACATACCCCTTTTGGTATAATCCTGTCGCACCATATAAATAGTGGCATCGGTAAATTTTACTAGATTTAATGCATCTGCGACCAAACCAATTGGTGGTGTATCCAAAATAATATAATCGTAAGTTTGCCTAAGTTCTTTTATCAGCGCTTCCATTTGATCATTCATCAGTAATTCTGATGGGTTTGGTGGCACCGGCCCTGCGGTAATTACATCCAGAAAAGGTATTTTACTTTCCTGAATAATTTCTTTAGAACTTGCATCTTGAATTAAATAATTGCTAACTCCTAATTCATTATTCAATCCAAAATCATCAAAAATTTTGGGCTTACGCAAATCCAGCCCCACAAGTACCGTTTTCTTTTCGCTCATTGCGAAAACGGTGGCCATATTCATTGCGCAAAAGGTTTTCCCTTCTCCTGAAACAGAAGAAGTGATCAAAAGCGTTTTAGCTCCTTCAACGCCCTGTTTTTTGTACATAAACTGTAAACTGGATCGCAAGCCTCTAAAGCCTTCAGAAATTGAAGCTTTTGGACTTTCAAAAACCGCAAGATTACTACTCATCTTGCTTTTACCTATCATTCCTAAAATTGGTATGGGAGATAAACGCTCTACTTCCTGAGCGTTGTGGATATTAGTATTTAAAAAAACCAATAAAAACACAAAGGTCAACGGTATAACTCCCCCAACCATTACTGCCATTACGTAATTGAGCTGCGTATTAGGTCCTACCCTTCCTCCACCAATGTCCTTAGCTTTGTCTATGATTAGCACATCGCTAACGTTGGCTGCTTTTATAAGTCCCGCTTCATTACGTTTTTCTAAAAACAGATTGTATGTTTTTTCACTAATATTATACTTTCGCTGAATTTTTAATAAATCCTGCTCTTCCTTCGGCAGCTCTCTAATTTTTGATTCGGCAGTGGATATTTGTCCGTTGATATCCCTCAATTCACTTTGAAGCAATCCTTTGGAACTTGTAATATTTTCAAGCAAAACAGATTTAACACTATTAATTTGCCTGTCGATATCTGCGAAAATTGGAGCTCCTTCTTTTAACGAGTACTGGTAGTTGCTTCGTTCTTCAGCTAAGGTTATTAAACGAGAAACAGCATTAGCTATACTACCTTCAGAAATTCCTGCTACCGATGGCGCCGGAATATCAGAATAATCGTTTCGAGTTTCTAAATAGGTTCTCAGCGTTTGGTAATACGACAACTGTCTGGTTATATTTTCCTTTCTAGAATCGAGATCTAAAAGCTTACTAGAAAGCTGCTGACTTTCCGCGGAGATATCTAAGATCTCATTATCATTTTTATAAGAATTAAGTTCGCTTTCTACCAACCTTAATTCGCGAGATTTCACATTTAAACTACTATCTATAAATGCGATAGTCTTCGTAGCAAAAAGATTCTTTCTCGCTAACATATTGTCACTAAGAACATTAACCGATCCATTTAGATAATCGACTATTCTTGCTTTATTGTTACCAGATTGGGTTAGCGTTAAAACTGATGCACCATTAGATTCTGGCTTTACAGAAACATTTTTATATCTGGAAACGGCAGAATCAAAATTCAAAAAGCTAACATAAAAACTCTTGTCTTCCTGAAGTCTTTTTTCTGAGCGTATTAATGTAGCATTCAAAAAAGGAGTTTTAATTTTTTCTCCAAATTTGAATGTTTTACTAAACTCTATTTCTTTGGTCCCACCGGCTTTTTTGTCTTTAGAACCATAAGATTGGAGTGTTAATCTACCAGGAACTGATGCCGTAATTTTGAAATTTTCTTCACTTACAGGTACAATTTTATAGCTGATATTTAAAGCTTGGAACTTATTCGTATCCACAACTACTTCGAACGGAGTCTCGCCATAGGCGTCTACTCGTTGATATTCTCCATCTTTTTTGTAATCCACGTAAAACCCAAGACGCTCTACAACTTCTTCATTGTGAGTTCTTGATCTTAAAATGGTAATAGCCGTATTTACTTTGTCTGATGTACCACCCCAATTAAATGTTAAGCTTGTATTACTGGTAAAAAAAGGATTTTGATCGTCCTTAATAGAAATTGAATTTGCTAATTGATATACCGGCAATTTTCTAACATTATTATAGTAAGCAACTGCTAAACTTACTGTTACTGAAAACAATATAAGTTTCCAGTAACTAATAACTTTTAGCACAAAACCTTTAAAATCAAAGGTTGATCCTACATCTGAAATATGATCCTCTTCATTCGCCATTTAAAACCTAGTAAATAATAAGATTGTTGTTGAAATTAACGAAAAAACTGTGCCTATGGTTCTAAAACTTTCGATTCCGGTTGTACCAGCCCCTAAAGATTTTTGAGGTAATGGATCTACAATGATCAAATCATTAGGCTGAATATAGTAGTACGCACTCTTAACAGCGTCTAAATTCGTTAAATCTATATGATGCACTTCCTCGCCATGGGGATATTGCCTTAAGATCTTCACATCTTCTCTGTTTCCGACATCGCTAATTCCTCCCGCATTGGCTATCGCTTCCATTATCGTAACTCGCTCTTTATAAAGAACATTACTCCCAGCGCCTATTTCTCCAATGGTAGTATACCGTATTCCCGCAAGCTTTACAGTTACAAAAATGTTCGCCTCTGCTCTAAAATATTCCGATAATAATTGATTTTCTATCTTCTCCCTTATTTCCTCGACCGTATACCCCATCACATTCAATTCTCCTAAGGTTGGTACTCTAATATTACCATGTTCATCAACAGCAAAACCATCGTAATACATTCTTTCTTCTCCGGTAGCATCAGTATTCCCTTCATTCACAGGGTTAAACATACCTACGATATCCTGATCTAAAGCTTTCACTCTTATACTCAGAAGATCGCCAACTTGTACGCGGTAAGGTTTATTTAGACGATGTACATCTACAATACTATCAATGCTCGCCTTATCTTCCTGAAGATAAGATAACTTCTTTGTAGAAATACAGGAAGTAGACAATAAAGATAGCGCAAGCACTAGGAATAATAAAATTCTAGACATAAGGGGCTTCACAAATTTTTAACAAATATAATTCTTGTCAATTAATAATGAAATAATTAAGATGAATATCGATAATTTAACTTTATTTGCGGTTAAACTGAACACTTGTGAATTATCTTTCTGTTGAAAATATTGCCAAATCCTATGGCGAACGAATTCTATTTACCGATATCTCCTTTGGAATAAATGAAGGGCAAAAGGTTGGTTTTGTTGCTAAAAACGGAACCGGAAAAACCTCACTTCTAAATATCCTGGCTGGCTTTGATGCTCCAGATGAAGGTAATGTAGTCTATCGTAAGAATATTAAGACTGCGTTTTTACCTCAGGAACCCGACTTAGATCCTAATTTAACGGTAGAACAAACTATCTTTTCTGCGGAAAACGAAATTCTTGAAATCATCAAACGTTATGAAACTGCGTTAGAAAATCCTTCAGATGCGGAAGCTTATCAAAAAGCTTTTGAAGAAATGGATGCGGCACAAGCCTGGGATTTCGAGACTCAGTATAAACAGATTCTTTTTCAGCTAAAATTAGAAGATCTTCAGAAAGAAGTAAAAAATCTTTCGGGCGGACAAAAAAAGCGACTGGCGTTAGCGAATATGCTTTTGCAAAAGCCTAATTTCATTATTATGGATGAGCCTACCAACCATTTAGATCTGGATATGATCGAGTGGCTGGAAGAATTTTTCAGAAAAGAAAATTTCACCATTTTTATGGTTACTCACGACAGGTATTTTCTGGAACGTGTATGTAACGAAATTGTAGAACTAGACGAAGGAAATCTCTATACCTATAAAGGAAACTATTCTTACTACCTGGACAAAAAAGAATCCAGAATGGCGATGGAAGATATCAATACCGATAAAGCCAAACAGCTTTTTAAAAAGGAATTGGATTGGATGCGCAAACAGCCTAAGGCACGTACTACGAAATCAAAATCGAGAATCGACGATTTTCATGAAATAAAAGATCGAGCTTCCAAAAGGCGTAAAGATCACCAAGTGCAACTGGAAATTAACATGGAGCGTCTTGGGAGCAAAATGGTCGAACTCCACAATATTTCTAAAAGTTTCGAAGACAAATTGCTTTTCGAAAATTTCGACTACAATTTTCAGAAAGGAGAACGTGCTGGGATTATTGGTAAAAACGGTACTGGAAAATCGACATTTTTAAATATTCTTACAGGCTCACTTCAGCCAGACAGCGGTAAAGTTGTTGTTGGAGAAACTATCAAATTTGGATATTACACCCAAAATGGCATCAAAGTAAAGCCAGGGCAGAAAGTTATTGATGTAATTCGAGAATTTGGGGATTTTATTCCACTTAAGAAAGGAAGACAAATTTCTGCTCAGCAATTATTGGAGCGCTTTCTATTTGACCGTAAAAAGCAATACGATTTTGTTGAAAAACTAAGCGGTGGCGAGAAAAAGCGATTGTATTTGTGTACCGTTTTAATTCAGAACCCAAACTTTTTAATTCTGGATGAGCCTACTAACGATTTAGATATTGTTACACTTAACGTACTGGAGAGTTTTCTTTTAGATTATCCGGGATGTCTATTGGTCGTTTCTCACGATAGGTATTTTATGGATAAGATCGTAGATCACCTTTTTGTTTTCCCCGGAAATAATAAAATTGAAGATTTCCCTGGTAATTATTCTGATTACCGAAGTTACGAAGGAAGTATTGAACCTGCCGAAGAGAAAATAGAAAGCCCCTCTAAAGACTCCAAAACCGATTGGAAAACGAATAGTACAGGATCTAGTCTGAATTATAACGAACAAAAGGAATATCAAAAATTAGAGAAAGAAATCGCTAAACTTGAAAAAAAGAAAGAAGAAGTTCAGAAAAAATTTCTTCAGGAACTGAGCGGCGAAGAAGTGGATGAAACCTCTTTGGAGTTAGAAAACATCAATAAGCAAATTGAATCGAAAACAGAAAGATGGTTTGAGCTTATGGAGAAAATGGAAAGCTAGAATTTTGATATAACCCTTCCGTGATTTAAGATCTTGTTTCTGAAAGCAAGAGAGAAGGGAAAAGAGAGAAGAGAGAAGAGACAGAAGATAATTTGAAGATGTGCTGATTTGAAAATATGCTAAAAATTTATGTTGAATGTTGAATGTTGAATGATAAATTTTGAATCATTTCTTCGTTAAGAACTAAAGACTACTAGCTTCGAAAACCGGCCTATCGAAAATTGCTTTTAAAATTGGAAGTGAAAGAAGCGTAAAATTTTAGGCTGTTTGAGCGAAGCGAGTTCCTAAAATTTAGCTTCCAAACATACAATTTAGAGCAATTTTCGTAAGCCTAGACTTTTTTGTTTCTTTTTATTGCATCCGACGACCGTAGGGAGAGGAATGCACATGGAAAAAAGAAAGGAACATAATTTACGAATTAGAATTAAGAAGTAGTAAGAGGATTACTTTGCCTCTATAATTTAGACAAGAGAATTTTATAGTTTGATTACGAAAATTACTTAAAATTTAGCTAAGCGTTAATATTGAATTTATATATTTTTGAGCTGCTTTTTTACAACAGCAAGATTAAAAATTGATTATTGATCATTCAAACCATAAAGTCCTAACTAGAAAATTGCATCAATTAAAAGCTTATATAAAATTTCTACTTGCTTCGCAAAATCAGCATGGATTGCATTCTCCTTTTGTATACGATTTGGTGACTAATTGTTTTTACGATAAAAATAAATATCCTGAATACCAACAAATCAAAGAATACAAAGTTGATCTTCTAAAAAACACTTCTGAAATTGAAGTCACCGATTTTGGTGCTGGTAGTCGAGTTTTTAAAAGCAATAAAAGAAAGGTTACTGAAATTGCTAAAGTCGCTGGAATTACTTCAAAAAAGGTTAAATTTTTATTCCGTATTACGAAATATCTTCAGCTTAAAGATTGTCTGGAACTTGGTACAAGTTTGGGTATTGCTTCCGCAGCAATTGCTTCCGTAGAAAATGCAAATTTAATAACTTTAGAAGGCTGTCCCCAAACTGCGAAAATCGCCAAGCAGCAATTCGACAAATTTGGCTTCAAAAATATTCAGTCTAAAATTGGTGAATTTGACAACTATTTATCAAATCTCTCCCAATCCTCTAAGTTTGATTTCATCTATTTCGATGGTAATCATCAAAAAACAGCCACCCTTCACTATTTTGAAGCGCTGCTTAAAACGGCGCATAATAATTCCGTTTTTATTTTTGATGACATTCATCTTTCCGAAGAAATGGAAGAAGCTTGGGAAGAAATTCAAGATCATCCCGCAGTGCAGGTAACTGTAGATACGTTTTATTTGGGACTTGTTTTCTTCCGTAGCGAACAGGCTAAGCAACATTTTAAAATTAGATTGTAACAAAATATAAATCTTAGCGTCATATTGCTATAAATTGGTTTTCTATGAGCAGTAAGGTAATCGAAATTAGAAACATCATTCGTAACTTTCCTTTGGGACAGGAGATTGTAAAAGTGCTAAAAGGCATCGATTTGGATATCGATCGAGGTGAATATGTCGCTTTTATGGGACCTTCTGGTTCGGGAAAATCAACCTTAATGAATCTTTTAGGCTGCTTAGATACACCAACCGGCGGTTCGTATATCCTAAACGGAAAAGATGTAAGCCAAATGACCGATAGCGATCTTGCTGAAGTTCGTAATAAAGAAATTGGCTTTGTTTTTCAAACATTTAACCTTTTACCGCGAACTACTGCATTAGATAACGTGGCACTTCCTATGATTTATGCTGGTGCATCTAAAGCCGATCGTAAAAAAAGAGCTGAAGAAGTTTTAACCAATGTTGGGCTTGGTGATCGTATGGATCATAAACCTAATCAACTTTCTGGTGGGCAGCGCCAACGTGTTGCTGTGGGAAGAGCCTTGGTTAACAAACCTTCTATCATTCTTGCCGATGAACCGACGGGAAACCTGGATTCTAAAACCTCGGTAGAGATCATGAATCTTTTTGATGAAATACATGCTGCCGGAAATACCGTAATCCTTGTAACTCACGAAGAAGATATTGCAGAGCACGCACATAGAATTATTAGACTTCGTGATGGTGTTATTGAAAGTGATACTAGAAAAGAAGTAGTGAGTAGTCAGAATATATAAATTCGAAGCTGGATTTCATATTTATTTAAAATTTGGAATGCTTAGTTTGTAAATGTTTTATTTCAAACTATTCTCAAATTACTTTAATTGAAAACTGCTAAGATTTTTATTCTTGAAGCATTTATTTCAACTAAAGAAAGCTTGTAGTTGATCAATAACAATTATTTGCTTTCCATAAAAATCTTAACTTTGCAGTCTTAACCTAGAATCTTAAGCTTGTGTTTCATTTAGATCAGGAATCTTATATTTATCTCGTTATCATAGCCATTGGTTTGCTTGTCTTCTCTATGGGCGCCAAACAGCGCAAAAAAAGACGAAACGAAAATACCGACTTCCGTAGAAGATATCAGGCTCGCAAAAAAGAAGAAGAAAAAGAGAGAACTACTAAATAAGCTACACTATTTACTTTTGTAACTTCGCGCTCCTATTTGTTCTTCTGAAAAAAATACTGAATGAAAATTTATACTAAAACTGGCGATAAAGGCACGACTGCATTATTTGGAGGCACTCGTGTCCCGAAGCATCATATTCGCATCGAGAGCTACGGAACAGTAGACGAACTTAATGCTCATATTGGCTTAATTCGAGATCAAAAAATAGATACCAAAACCGCTGAAGTTTTATTAGATATCCAGCATAAATTGTTTACAGTGGGGTCGATTTTAGCTACAGATCCTGAAAAAGCGACGCTAAAAAATGGCAAATCTCGCTTAAATATTCCCAGAATTACCGAAGAACACATTCATCTATTAGAAACTGAAATGGATCGAATGAACGAGGAACTTCCCGAAATGACCCATTTTGTGCTACCGGGAGGGCATCAAAGCGTGTCATTCTGTCACATAGCCAGGTGTGTTTGTCGCCGCGCAGAACGCTTAAGTACAGCACTATATAATGAAGAGCCTTTTGATGATGAAGTGCTAAAATACTTAAACCGACTCTCTGACTACCTGTTTGTGCTGGCACGACTATTGACCAAACAATTACAAGCTGAAGAAATTAAATGGATTCCTGAAAAATCATAAGGAATCAGCAAAAGAGAGGTTCAACAACCGCTGTTTTCATTACTTTTTAGTTCTTTTGCTTATGTTCTTAATAATATTGAATAAAAATTAGACTTTTTTCTTGGGAATTTCAGTAAAAAAATTATTTTTGCAGAAATTAAAAAACCCGATTAACTAATGTACTGGACTTTAGAATTAGCATCTTATCTTAGTGATGCACCATGGCCGGCAACCAAAGATGAGTTAATTGATTATGCCATTAGAACAGGAGCACCACTAGAGGTTGTAGAAAACCTTCAGGCCATAGAAGATGAAGGTGACTCGTATGATTCTATAGAAGAAATATGGCCCGACTATCCAACAGATGAAGATTATCTGTGGAATGAAGATGAATATTAAATTACATTTATACCAATAAAGTTAAAAGTCTCATTATTTAATGAGGCTTTTTTTTTGCGTATATTTGAACCCCTAATAATAGGAAAACTATGAGTTTTTTAGAATCTGTATTAAAAGTATTTGTTGGCGACAAATCCAAAAAGGATGTCAAAGAAATACAACCAATCGTAAATAAAATTAAAGCGCTTGAAGCTGATTTTGAGGCATTAAGTTTGGATGAGCTTCGCGCTAAAACTACTCAGTTTAAATCAAAAATTGCAGAGGCTTTAAAAGATGTAAATCAACAGATTGAAAATCTTGAAAATGAAGCTGATACTTCTGATGATATTACGCGTAAAGAAGATATTTACGCTGAAATCGACGGATTAAAAGATAAATCTTACGAAATCTCAGAGGGTGTTTTAAACGAGATTTTACCAGAGGCTTTCGCCACGGTAAAAGAAACAGCAAAACGCTTTGCTCATAATCCAAAATTAGAAGTTACTGCTTCTGCTTATGATCGCGAGATTTCTGCAGAGAAAGATTACGTAAATCTTCAGGACGATAAAGCGATATGGAACAACTCTTGGGATGCTGCCGGTAAACCGGTAACCTGGGATATGATTCACTACGATGTGCAGTTAATTGGTGGTGTAGCGATGCACCAGGGTAAAATTGCCGAGATGCAAACTGGGGAAGGTAAAACACTTGTTGCCACACTTCCTGTTTATCTTAATGCACTTACCGGTAATGGGGTTCACCTGGTAACTGTTAACGATTATCTGGCAAAACGTGATAGTGCCTGGATGGCACCTATTTTTGAATTTCATGGATTGAGTGTAGATTGTGTAGACTATCACCGTCCTAATTCAGCTTCACGTAGAAAAGCTTACAACGCAGATATTACTTACGGAACAAATAACGAATTTGGTTTCGATTATCTTAGAGATAACATGTCTCACGCTCCAGACGATTTGGTGCAGCGTCCTCATAATTATGCGATTGTGGATGAGGTGGATTCGGTTTTAATCGATGATGCTCGTACTCCGTTAATTATTTCAGGACCTATTCCTAAAGGAGATGTGCACGAATTTGATCAGCTAAAACCAGCTGTTGCTAATATTTTTGAAATTCAGCGTAAAAAAGCAACCGAATTTCTACAGGCTGCTAAAAAACTAATTGCTGAAGGAGATCAAAAAGAAGGCGGAATGCAACTTCTACGTGCTTATAGAGCGCTTCCGAAGAATAAAGCATTAATTAAGTATTTAAGTCAGGAAGGTAATAAACAATTACTACAGAAGACTGAGAATCATTACATGCAGGATAACAACCGCGAAATGCATAAGGTTGATGCCGAATTGTACTTTACTATCGAAGAAAAAAATAACCAGATCGATCTTACCGATAAAGGTATCGAACATCTTTCTGGACAAAATGATCCTAACTTTTTCGTCTTACCAGAAATTGGTATGGAAATCGCCAAAATCGAAAAGGAAGGTCTTTCTAAAGAAGAAGAAGCAGAGAAAAAAGAAGAGCTTTTCCGCGATTATAGCGTGAAAAGTGAACGTATCCATACACTAAGACAGCTTTTAAAAGCCTACACTCTATTCGAAAAAGATACCGAATATGTGGTAATGGATAATAAAGTAAAAATCGTAGACGAGCAAACCGGTCGTATTATGGACGGGCGTCGTTATAGCGATGGTTTACACCAGGCGATCGAAGCTAAAGAAAATGTAAAAATTGAAGATGCTACGCAAACTTTTGCTACCGTAACCCTTCAAAATTACTTTAGAATGTACCGCAAACTTTCAGGAATGACGGGTACTGCGGTTACTGAAGCTGGTGAATTTTGGGAGATTTACGAATTAGATGTTGTTGAAATTCCTACCAACCGCCCAATTGCCAGAAACGATAAAGATGATCTTGTTTACAAAACGAAACGAGAAAAATATAATGCGGTAATCGATGATGTAACCGAGCTTTCCAGAGCTGGAAGACCGGTGCTTATTGGTACAACTTCCGTAGAAATTTCTGAGCTTTTAAGTAGAATGCTTAAACTTAGAAACGTTCCTCACAACGTTCTGAATGCGAAATTGCATAAAAAAGAGGCAGATATTGTTGCTGAAGCTGGTAACGGTGGTATTGTAACAATTGCTACCAACATGGCTGGTCGTGGTACCGATATTAAACTTTCTAAAGAAGTAAAAGAAGCTGGTGGTTTAGCGATTATTGGTACAGAACGTCACGATTCTCGTCGTGTCGATCGCCAGTTAAGAGGTCGTGCTGGTCGTCAGGGAAATCCAGGTAGTTCACAGTTCTACGCATCGTTAGAAGATAACTTGATGCGTTTGTTTGGATCTGAAAGAATTGCCAAGCTTATGGACCGTATGGGTCTGGAAGAAGGCGAAGTGATTCAGCATGGAATGATTTCTAAATCTATCGAAAGAGCACAGAAAAAAGTTGAAGAAAATAACTTTGGTATTCGTAAACGTCTATTAGAATATGATGATGTAATGAATGCGCAACGTGAGGTTATTTACAAACGTCGTTACCATGCTTTATACGGTG
Source organism: Zunongwangia endophytica (assembly GCF_030409505.1). Lineage (NCBI taxonomy): Bacteria > Pseudomonadati > Bacteroidota > Flavobacteriia > Flavobacteriales > Flavobacteriaceae > Zunongwangia > Zunongwangia endophytica. Next base: position 2,105,988 of record NZ_JAUFPZ010000002.1, read on the forward strand.
AGCGTTTACGAGTAGACCTTGCTAATATGATATTCGATATTTCTGAATTAATTTCTGAAACGAATAAAATGGCGAACGATTACAAGAATTTCGAATTCGAATTGATTCGTTATTTCTCTATGAGTTCTCCAATTTCTGAAGCTGACTTCGGAAAAATGAATACGGAAAAAATAACTGCTGAAGTTTACAAAGCAGCTTACGAGCATTATCAGGAGAAAACTAAACACAGCGCCGCTCGTGCTTATCCTGTAATCCAACAAGTTTACGAAGATGAAAGCAACAATTTTGAGCGTATTTCGGTTCCATTTAGTGATGGCCAAAAAACGCTTCAAGTAGTAACTAATCTTGAAAAAGCTTACGAATCTGAAGGAGCTCAGCTTATCAAAGATTTCGAGAAAAATATTACACTTGCAATTATCGATGATGCTTGGAAAACGCATCTTCGTAAGATGGATGAGTTAAAACAAAGTGTTCAGTTAGCGGTACACGAGCAAAAAGATCCATTATTGATTTACAAATTCGAAGCATTTGAATTATTTAAAGCGATGCTGGAAGATGTAAATCGTGATGTAATTGGATTCTTGTTTAAAGGAGAAATTCCTGAAGGAAATATGTCTAATATTCACGAAGCAAGAAAACGCCGTCAGGAAAAAGTTGAAGTTTCTAAAGAGGAAATTCAGAATTTAGATGAGCGTGCTGCTCAAACTCGTGCGGCAGGACAAGCTGCAAGTGCTGCAACGCAACAGAAACAGCGCCCCCAGGTAACTGAAACTATTACTCGCGAACAACCAAAAATTGGTCGTAATGATAAAATAGTAATTAAACATGTTACTAGAGGTGAAAATAAAACGGTAAAATATAAGCAAGCTATTCCATTACTGGAAAGCGGACAATGGGTTTTCGTTAAAAAAGCGGAATAATTTACCTAATATAGATTTAAAAAGCTGTCTCCTAGAGGCAGCTTTTTTTGTTTTAAAGATGAATATAATTAAAAAATTGAATATCCGGAATGAATTATAATAAGCTGTCGTCACCCTGAACTTGATTCAGGGGCTCATCCACAAGTTTATCTTTTTTAATACCCTATGAGATTCCGGAACAAGTCTGGAATGACGAAAACAAATAATTATTACGGATAATCAATTAAAAAATAACTCATTTCTAGCGAGAAACAAGTCGAGAAATCCTTTTAGAGCCGGAATGAGATCTTTCAACGTTACTTAACTACTTGTAAGAGCTCAGATATATCGAGACGACAACTTGTAGAATTCAAAATATGGGAGTTGACAGTTTACAGCGACAATTCATTAAAATTGAAGCCAAAAATTACCAATTTGAATGTTTACTGCGATAAATTTCTATAGTTCAAATTTCATAACTCAATTCAAAATAAACGATCTTCATTTCAGATTCTTATTTCTTGAAGTCTCTTCTCTCCATTCTCTACTTTAGTCTATTTTCTTTATTCTATGTTCTATGTTCTATTAGCGAAGCGATCTAAAGTCAAAATTCTATCTCTACCTAACCGCACTTAACAAAGGCTTTCTTATTTTTGTTTCTGAAACACTAGTATCCAAAATGAAAAAATTTAAGGTTGAAGTAAAATGGGGGATCACTTTTGTGATCGCTCAACTTATCTGGATTACTTTTGAAAAAGTAATGGGCTGGCATGATGAGAATATTGATGTACAAGGTGTGTATTCATTATTTTTTGCTGTGATAGCTTTTTTAATTTATTACGCGGCTTTGAAAGAAAAGCGTGATAAATACTTTACAAATGAAGAATTTGGATGGCAACAGGGATTTATGAGCGGCGTTATACTTACTGGCGTAATTACCATTCTTACTCCGCTAATTCAGTATTTTGCGATTACAGTAATTAGTCCAGATTATTTACAGAACATGATCGAATTTTCTGAACAACAGGGCATGACCGCAGAAAACGCTGAAACGATGCATAGCACAAAAATGTATCTATTTATGCAGATTTTTAATGCGCTTGCTATGGGAATAGTGACCGGAGCGATTGTGGCCTTAATTACTAGAAAAAAAGAGTAATAAAATAATAAGCTTATATCTTCAGCAATAAATTAGGGTCTGGACAATTCTCAAGATAAAAATCTAAATCTTTTTTAGAGGCAACTCCTGGATAATCGCCATTATTTCCCTGTATATCTCTTATGATTTGAAAATGTAAATGTGGTGCGTAATCTCCGTTTTCTTCCGCAGCACCCAATTCGGCTATTTTAGATTGCGCTTGTACCTGCTGCCCTACTTCAATATTTTTTAAAGAATTTCTACTTAAATGTCCATACAAGGAGTAGAAAGTTTCTTCCTGAAAGTTATGTTCTACAATAATCGTAGGCCCGTAATCACCAAAATTGGTATTATCCTTAAAACTATGAATTTTCCCATCTAAAACAGCGAGAACATCGGTACCTTCAGCTGTCCAAATATCAAGACCAATATGGATATTTCGGTTTAAAAATTCATCTACGTTTTTATTGAAAAGCCGGCTACGCTGGTAAAGTTTTCTTACCTCATTATAACCGCCAAAAGCTGCCTTTTTACCAGCAACTTTTAGATTGTGCTCTATGAAGAATGAAAACGCTTCCGAAGAAAGCTGCTCTAATTTTAAAAGTTCCGGATTATTTGCAGACAAGTCGATAGCAATAAAATCTTCCTGTTTAAGATCGCCTCCTACAACTGGAGTAAAACCTGCAGTTAACCCGGAAATGTATTCAGCAAAATTAGCCTTCATAGATTGCATTTTTGCCAAAAGTAACCTTTGTGTCCTAATTTAGCAAAACATCACTAAATCTTGCTGAAATACTAATCTGTGAATCTGAATTAGAACTTTTATTATACCCCTTAAGGATTTCATTATCGTAAGATGAAGTTTTATCTACCTTTAAACTCCCCGGATATCTCACATCGCTTTGTGTTCCGTTATAACTAAACCTGAAAGAAGATTGTGGTAACTTTAATTTTAAGTCGCTATTCTCCAAATTAATATCCAAATTCTTGAAATTACTCCCCAAATTATTGATCTCTAAACTTCCAAAAGTACCCGATAAAATTCCGGTTTCATTTAATCTGTTAATTGCTATATCACTACTATTAGAAATTAGTTTGATACTTTTTATGGTATTAATATCACAGCTTGGTAAATAAGACGCATTTAGCACTCCGTAATCCCAATTATCCACTTTTACCGGAGTATAAGAAACTTTTACATGCGTATCTTTACCACTAACTCTATTTGCTTTGAAAGAGGCGTGAGAAAGCTCCGCTCTTAAATTTTGAGCTTCATCCAACTCCACTTTCCCGTAGCGAACGTTCAGTTTAATCCTGGCGTTTTTAGGAGCCTTGATTCTAATGGTTTTTTGGGCTTTAGAATTGCTGTTATTACGAGTCATTATAATCTTGCTAGGACCGCCTTCGTCACCATACTTTTCTTCCATTTGTTTTTCAATGTTTTCTCCCCAGGCTTCCATTTTCTTTCCAAAAGATTCGCCCCATTTTTCCATACTGGATCCAAAGGACTCGCCCCACTTTTCCATGCTTTTTTCGAACTCTTCCTCATTAATTTCTGCATTTTGCTCAAAACTCGAGGCCCACTTCTCCATCTTCTTTTCTAAATCTTTGCCGAATTTTTTATCAACTTGTTTTTCATATCGTTCCAGATAAGCATCTCCGTCTTTGCGATAAGCTTCGTAATCGAAATTCAACTCGCCCATATTCGCAAACATATCTGGCGGTAACGGATTTTGCGCCATACTTTCTAATAATGGGTTTACTAAATTATTCATTATCGGTCCTAATAATTCTGGTAATTGCGCTAGCGCATCGTTCAGTTCTGCATCATTAGCAGTTATATTCCAATTATTGTTATCTGATTTTGATAATATTTGCACTTTACTCTTAGACCCACTGGTAGACAACTTCCAATTATCCATTAATGTGTTTGCTTCGTTATTAGAAACACCTTCGTTTATGAAAGCTTCTATAGAAACGCTGTTTTTGTTCCAACTTTCTAAGATGATATTAGTGTTTTTTGCATCTACATCTACGATTACATTATCGTTTACATCATACTCACGCTGCAACATATCTTGTGCAGACATTGTTATACTACATCCAAAAAGGAAGAGTACTATATAATTAAGCTTGTATATTTTCATAACTATTATCTTTTGATTCTTTAATGTCTTTTAGCTTTTGTTTTAGTTTGAACAACAATTCTAATCTAAGCTGTAAGTTAGCGACCATAGCTTCGATGGTTTGTTCATTGGGCCCCAACTCGTTTAATTCGTTATTTAATCTTTTGTATTCCTTATCCAGCTCTGTAAGTTGCTTCATGAAAGAATCGATAAGCTCTTTATTTTTATCGTTAATTTCCAGTTTTGCGAGTTCCATATTAAGGCTTGCCATATAATAATCTTCGATCTTTTTATACTGTGGCGACACCTCACTTAACTGAAATTGTTTTGTTATTGCTGAATCTTGTGCTTCTTTTTCAGTAGGCTTCTCATCTGTAGTTTCTACAACCTGAGTTCCGTTGGAGTCTATTCCATTAAAATTTCCACTGAAATAGAAAAATCCTCCTGCAGCTAACGCCACTACCAATATTGCTGCGATTTGCAAATACCACCTACTATTGCCTGATTTTTTCTTTTCAGGAAAAGCTGTATTTAAACGATCCTCAAATCTGGACTGATGCCCATCTGGCATTTTATGTTTCTGTCTTTCCTTATCTTCCTTCAGCATTTTTCTTATATCCTGTCCCATATCTCTTAGCTTTTTAATTTTTTATCGAATGATCATCTAAAAAAATCCTTCGATTTAAAACTGTGTTTTTCTATTCATTTCTCCTGATTGATTATCAAGATTCCTGATCTTTTCTTGCAATTTTTTCTTTCCGCGGTGTACCAGCGTCCTGGAAGCTACCTGAGTAATATTCAGTATTTCTGAAATTTCTTCGTGATCGTAACCTTCTACTAAAAATAGCATTAAAGAATAACGATACTTTTCTGGAAGTTCACTGATCGTTATTTTAATATCTTCGACGGTAATCCCATCATTAACGCTCCAGTCTTCTTCTTCGTCGACTTTTCCAAGAACTTGCTCGTTCATCGCAACTAGCTCTAGCTTCTTTGCTTTTAGCTTATCTAGACATTTGTTTATGACGATTTTTTTTAACCAGGCTCCAAAGGTGACCTCTCCGGTAAATTGATGCAGTTTTGCAAAAGCTTTTATAAAAGCTTCCTGCATCGCATCCTCTGCCTCCTGGGTATCGTTCATAAACCTAAATGCCACGTAATACATACCTTCACAGTATTTATTGTAAAGCTTTAGCTGCGCTTTGCGGCTGTTGTTCTTACAATCTTCTATTAACTGATGTTGTAACAAAATGGTTTTTTGATTGGTTGTTGTTCACTTTAAAGACGATCTAAAATTAAACATGTTGCAAAAACTCGATTTCTTTTAATTAAAAATGTAGAATCAATTTATATCCTTATTTTAGAATATTAAACCGCCAGATGCAAATGCTAAGTTTAGCCCTAATATTTAACTATGAATAATAACCTGAAGTTACTATTAAAAATTTTAGGAATAAGCCTTTTGGTGGCAGCAGTGATCTTTTTTGCAGTTCGTTATAATACCAAAGCATATAGCCCAGATGATACTGTGGTCTTTAATAATGAAGACTTAAGTCTTGAAGTTTTCTATAATCGTCCTTATAAAAAAGGAAGAGAAATTTTTGGGGATCTTGTTCCTTACGATTCTGTTTGGCGTACGGGTGCAAACGAGGCTACCATCTTTAAAACCAATAAAGATGTTATGGTAGATGGCAGTTTGTTGAAAAAAGGAGATTATACATTATGGACGATCCCTAAAAAAGATAGTTGGGAAGTAATTTTTAATACAAAAATGTATCCCTGGGGGATAGATCTTAAAGGCTTGCCTTATCGCGATGTAGATTTTGATGCACTGATTGTTGAAGTTCCCGTGAGTAATCTAAATAAAACTGTAGAACAATTCACTATTTATTTTGAAGAAGCTAATGATTTAGTCTTTCTAGCGTTATCCTGGGATCAAACTAGTGTGACAGTTCCTATAAAAATAAAAGAGACTCCTACACTAGAAGCCTCTTCTCTAAATTAAATCTTTATTCCAAAAAATTAATCTTCGTCAATAAGAAGGTTTAAAGTCACGTCGATATTATCTCTGGTTGCTCTAGAATAAGGGCAAACTTCGTGAGCTTCGTTAATTAGATTTTCACCGGTTTCTACATCGATGTCTGGAATATAAATATCCAAAATAGCAGAAAGCTCTAAGTCTTTATCTTCTGTTTGTCCCAAATCGATCGTAGCAGTTACGCTATAATCGCCAAGATCTACATCAGCATTTTTAGCAATCATTTCTAAAGCACTTCCAAAGCAAGCTGAATATCCTGCAGCAAATAACTGCTCTGGATTACTATGGTCTCCACCTTCTCCTCCAAGACTTTTTGGCTTGGAAAGTTTCATATCTAATATTCCGTCTTCGCTAGTAGTTCTACCGTCTCTACCTCCTTCGGTAGTTACTTTAGCTGAATACAAAGTTTTCATCTTTTTGAATTTTTTATATTATTCAATAACAATATACTATTCCATAAATTCGCATTCAAAGAATGAATTCATAAATTTGTCATAAATAAGCGCACCTTGGCGAAGTCCACAAACAAATCTGCATTATCTCAACACAAAGGCATTTCTGCTTCAGAAAATGTAAGTGATAGCGCTGCTGAAAGAATTAAGAATCTTCGGAAAAGAAAGCAAAATACGACAACGCTTCTTCAGCAATTATTAAATGGAAATAAAACAGCTTTAGGCAAAGCAATTACACTTGTAGAAAGCAACCAAGTGAAGCATCAGCAACAAGCTTCAGAAATTATAGAAGGAGCTTTAGCTTCCGCAGGGAAATCGATTAGAATAGGAATTACCGGTGTACCGGGCGTAGGTAAAAGTACTTTTATCGAGACATTTGGAAGTCATCTTTTAAAATTAGGTAAAAAAGTGGCTGTTTTGGCTGTGGATCCCAGCAGCAGTATTTCTAAAGGAAGTATTCTGGGTGATAAAACTCGAATGGAAAATCTGGTAAAAGAAAATCATGCATTTATCCGTCCAAGTCCTTCTGGCGATTCTCTTGGGGGCGTTGCCAGAAAAACACGAGAAAGTATTATTTTATGTGAAGCCGCCGGCTTTGATGTGATTTTGATTGAAACCGTAGGTGTAGGTCAAAGTGAAACCACCGTGCATAGCATGACCGATTTCTTTTTATTGTTGAAATTAGCCGGAGCTGGTGATGAATTACAAGGCATAAAACGTGGAATTATGGAAATGGCTGATGCTATCGTTATTAACAAAGCCGATGGTGAAAATTTAAAACCTGCCAAAAATGCCAAATTAGAGTTTAAACGGGCGCTACAACTCTATCCTGCCAAGGGAAGTACCTGGAAACCCGAAGTATTGATGAGTAGTGCTTTGTACAATGAAGGAATTGCGGCGGTTTGGGATCTTATCGAGTCCTTTGAAAAAAACACCAAGAAAAATGGCTATTTCGAGCAAAACCGAAAACAACAAAGTAAGTTTTGGCTACTGCAAACCATTAACGAACAATTGAAACAGTCTTTTTATCAAAACCCTGAGATAAAAGTTGCCTTGGAAGAACAATTACAAGAAATCTTCGATCAAAAAACAACTCCTTTTATTGCTGCAAAACAGCTTTTAGAAAAGTATAGTAAACTATAGGAAATTACTTTTATACCAATTAATTTGTTTTTGCAGGCCTTCTTTTAAAGTCGTTTTAGGGGTATATTCCAGTATTTTTTTAGCTTTAGTAATATTAGCTCTATTGTGCCATTGATCGCCTTTTCGCTTCGGCACAGTTTGTAATTCGATCTTTTTACCTAATAGTTTTTCAACATAATCAATACCCTCCTGGGTAGTATACTCTGCTTCTGTACCTAGATTGATTATCTCACCATTTAATTCGTGATGCTTTTTAACTGCAGAAAGTAGTCCATCTATTATATCACCCACGTAAGTAAAACTTCTTAAATGTTTTTCGCTTCCGGAAAAAAGTGGAAACTTCTCATTGCGATATGCGCAGGATATTAATTTGGTATAGAGTTTCTCAGGACGCTCTCGTGGTCCATAAACCGAATACAATCTTAAAGAACTACTATTTAATCGTTTTGCACGAGATTCGGCCAAAACCAATTGCTCTGCGGCTAGTTTGGTGACTCCATAGTAGGAAGCCGGTTGCGGTGCAGTATTTTCAGGAAAGGTAGCCTCTAAACCGTAAACTGAAGATGTAGAAATATTAAAAAAATGCTTCAATTTTCTGTTTTGGTGAGCAAACTCTATTAGATTCTGCGTTCCGATTATATTATTTTGAAGGTATTGATCAAAACTGCTACTTTTAGAAATTCCTGGTTGTGCTGCAAAATGAACAATAAAATCAAAATTGGTAGAAAGCTTTTTAAAATCTTCAGTTTTTCTTAAATCTGCATTAATAACTTTTACATTATGTCTTTGCAGACACTCAGAATTCAGCTTTTTTAATTTGACATCATAATATTCTGAGAAATTATCTATTCCTGTAACCTGATAACCTTCTTTATTAAGTGCCTCAGCAGCATGGGATCCAATAAAACCAGCAGCACCAGTAACTAAAACTTTCATAAATTTAATTGTAATTACAACAGTAAAATAAAACTATTGAGTCCAAATTACGTGGATTTTCACTTATAATCTATATTTATCTTTATAACCTTCTTACTTTTTCTATTAAAAGATACATTTGTAAATAATTTGTAAGCATGGAATATCAATTTACGATTATTGTACCAATTTATAATGAGGAAGAAAATCTGGAAAGATTAGAAGAACAACTTTCTCTATACCTTAAAATTGCCAGCAAACCAACCTGTATACTATTAGTTAACGATGGATCCTCTGATAATAGCCTTTCCTTTATAGAAAAGATTTGTAGTCTAAATGAGTCTTTTTATTTTATCTCTTTTGAAAAAAATTGCGGACTGAGTGCCGCCATAAAAGCTGGGTTTGATCACGCCACTACACCTTTAATTGGCTATATAGACTCTGACCTTCAGACAGATCCCGAAGATTTTAATCTTTTAATGAAAGATATTGGTGAGTATGATCTAGTTACTGGATGGCGCGCTGATCGTAAAGATTCTTTCGTTAAAAACATGTCTTCACTTATTGCTAATGGAATTCGTAAAAGTTTTACCCATGATGGAATGAATGATACCGGTTGTCCTTTAAAAATTATAAAAGCAGACTATGCGAAAAAAATCCCGATGTTTAAAGGATTACACCGTTTTCTACCAGCTATGATAATGTTACAGAATGGAAAAGTAAAACAGATACACGTAAGACATTATCCACGGATTGCTGGTGAAGCTAAATTTCATCTGTGGAATAGGCTTTTTGGGCCACTAGTAGATTGTTTTGCTTACCTCTGGATGAAGAAGAAATATATTAACTACAATGTAGCGAAAAAAGGATGAATCCCTGGCTTATATATAGTGTAGGTTTTATTGCTCAAATTCTTTTTTCTGGACGTTTATTGTTGCAATGGATCCTTTCTGAAAAACATCAAAAAGTCTTGAGTCCGAGTATTTTCTGGAAGTTGAGTTTAATAGCGTCTTTTCTGCTCTTTATTTATGGCGATTTACAGGATGATTTCTCGATCATGTTTGGACAGGCTATTACCTACTATATCTATATTAGAAATTTACAGCTGCAAGGAGAATGGGATAAAATCAAACGCATATTTCAGTTACTCATATATTTATTTCCTGCTTTTATACTACTTTACAATTACAATAATGGAACATTAGATTTGCAACGTTTCTTTGGTAACGAAAGCATTCCTTTCTGGCTGGTGATATTAGGTACGATTGCTCAAATTATTTTTAATCTTCGGTTTCTATATCAATGGATCTATTCTGAAAGAAAAAAGGAAAGTGTCCTCCCATTGGGATTTTGGATATTAAGCCTTATTGGCGCCAGTTTAATTTTAGTTTACGCCATTATTAGAAAAGATCCCGTTTTATTTACAGGACATATTTTTGGAAGTATAGTTTATGTAAGAAATATTATCTTAAATCAAAAAACTAAACAACAATTAAATGAAGCTTAAATTTCATAGATATTTGCTTGCCCTAATTTGTGTTTGCATCCTCATATTTTTCTTTAATCTGGATGCTATCTACATAAATATTATGGAAGCTCGAAATTTTGGTTCGGCTAGAGAGATGTTAACTTTAGATCATTGGTTGCTTACCACTTTAAACGATATTCCTAGATACGAAAAACCTCCTTTACCTACCTGGTTAACTGCAATTTCGGCTAAAATATTTGGCATTGAGCGTTTATGGGCTTTACGCATGCCAGCTGCCTGCGCAGCAACTTTGCTTACAGTTTCTTTATACAAATTTTCAGAATTAATAAATATTACAAGGAAACAAGCATTTATAGCAGCACTTGTTGCAGTTACTTCTTTTTATATCATCTTTTCTGGTAGAAATGGACAATGGGACATTTTTACTCATTCATTTATGATGGTATCTATTTACTTTTTGTTCCAATTATTTAATGATGATAAAAAGTTATGGCACAACACATTGTTGGGAGGAATCTTCTTTGGATTTTCTATACTAAGTAAAGGTCCAGTGTCTTTTTATACGCTATTCTTACCTTTTGTAATTGCTTATACTATAGTTTATAAACTTCACCATTCTAAAAGAAAATGGCCTGCTCTGATCGTGTTTTTAATTCTTGGTTTATCAGTTGGATTATGGTGGTTTGCTTATGTAAGAATAGCAGACCCCATTGCATTTTTAGATATCGCTAAAGACGAAGCAGCTAACTGGGGCAATTACAATACAAGGCCGTTTTATTATTATTGGAGCTTCTTTACACAAAGTGGCATCTGGACAATTCCGTCTTTCGTTGCGTTACTTTACCCTTACTTAAAAAATAAAGTTAGCAATAAAAAAGCATACCAATTTGCTATTCTATGGACACTTATTTCAGTAATACTTCTTTCAATCATCCCCGAGAAAAAGTCTAGATATCTCCTACCGGTGCTGATTCCTATGGCACTAAATACCTCATTTTACATAGAATATTTATTCAGAAATTATTCAATTTCAAAGCTGAAAGAGAAATGGATTGTTCATTTTAATTTTGGGCTCATCGCGATTTTAGGTATTACTTTTCCTATCGTTGCTCCATTTTTTTTAAAACTTAGCGGAATTTATTATTTATGGTACATTCTAACATCTATTGCCTTAGCAGGTATTGGGTTTGGAATATTCTACTTCTTCAAAAAGAAAAAAATTGCAAAGATTTTTTATCTCACTATAAGCTTTATCTGTATAACCATAATTTTTGGTTTTCCACTCGTGGATACTCTTATTAATAATCCTAATTACAAGGCATTTTCTGAATTAAGAAAGCTATCCGAAAAACAGCAATTTGAAGTTTACGAATACAAGTCTTTTAGTCCGGAAATTATTTGGAATTATGGTGAGCCGATTCCCATATTAAAAGATAATGCTAGTTTCTCTTTGCCGAAAGAGAAAATTTTTGGCTTACTAATACCGCCAAATGACACTATCACTTCAGAAATGTTTTCTAAGTATTCTATCGAAAAAGTTGATCGGTATGACTTAAATCAAGTAAATCCGAACAAATCTGGATATAAAGATCGCTTGATTCGCGATTTTTATTTACTCAAAAAAGAGTAATAACAATAGAATAAACATCTAAGCAACTCTTCCATTCTTTTCAGAAAATATTTAAATTAAGTATGTAACATTTAGCGCAAAAAGTATCTAAAGGATAAATCTTAAATCTTTTCTTATGAAAAATTTCATTTTATTCCTTAGTTTTTGTTCACTGCTTTTTACAAACCATACATTTAGTCAAAGCAGTTTTGAAGTTACAAAGTATGGCAGCGGCGAGCCGATTTTACTTCTTCCCGGTTTCACAAGTACATCTGAAGTTTATAAGACTTTAATCGAAGACCTTTCTAAAAATCACGAAATACACGCATTCACTTTTGCAGGTTTCGGCGATGTTGCTCCTATCCCTACTCCATGGCTTAAAACAATCAAAGAGGATATCGAAACTTACGTTATTAAAAATAAGCTTAAAAATCCGGTAATAATAGGTCACAGTATGGGTGGAACTTTAGGATTGTGGTTGACTTCAGAAAACGCAAACTTTAAAAAATTGATCTTAATAGACGCTTTACCTGCCATGGGTGCCCTAATGTTGCCAAATTATAATAGTGATGCCATAGCATATGAAAATCCATATAATGAGCTTTTATTAAAAATGGATACTTCGGAATTTAAAAATATGGCTATACAAATGGCTATTGGGATGAGCACAAATCCTGAAGACCAAGAGTTGATTACTAAAGATTTTATGAAGGCTGATCGCAAAACCTATGTTTATGGGTATACTGATCTTCTGAAATTAGATTTACGCCAGAAATTATCTAATATTGATATTCCGGTTTATATTCTTGCTGCAGACCTTCCTTATGGAAAAGAAACAGCTGAAAAAAATTATAAAAACCAGTACGAAAACCTGAAAAGCTACGAACTTATTTTTGCTAAAAATTCAAAGCATTTTATAATGTATGACCAGCCAGAATGGTTAAAAGATGAAATTAATATCGCCTTAAGTATCGATGAATAAGAAAATCATATTCGAGAAAACATATACCACAAATTACCCAAAAGTTTTTCGTCTTTGTTTAGGGTATCTAGGTGGCGACGAAGATTTATCTAAAGATTTAGCGCAAGAAATTTTTATAAAAGTGTGGCAATATTTAGATGATTTTAGAGGTGAAGCTTCCACTTCTACCTGGATTTATAGAATTACCGTAAATACGTGTTTACAGGAATTACGGAAGAAAAAGACCAAACCGCTAAAAATAGAAATTGCCGGCGACAATCCCATAGAGCAATCAGAAACCGAAACTCAATTTTCCAGTATGTATCGTTGCATCGATCAGCTTTCAGCAGAAAATAAATCGATCATATTATTAGAACTTGAAGGTTTGCCGCAAAAAGAAATTGCCAGGGTGATTGGAATCAATCATGCTTCAGTAAGAACAAGAATTCACCGAATTAAAGATCAACTTTCAAAATGTGTAAAAAATGAATGATTTTGAAAAAATAAAGAATGAATGGCTGCTAAAAGAAACACCAGCACCACAAAACAATTCCGAAGAAATTATAAAAAAATCGAATTATATAAATCGTAAACAAAAAATAACAAAGTTAGTTTTAGGTATCACGATTATCATTTTGATTGGTTTTTTCTTCTATATCTCAGCTTATAAATATTCCCAGACATTTTTAGGTTTGGGAGTAATGCTTGCATGTCTTAGTATTCGAATGGGTGTTGAATATGCGAGTGGTATTCAAAAAGAAAATTTTGTTAGTTATCAAAGTATGAAAGCATTCGATAACCAATTGCTGCGCTATTACAAATCCAGAAAAAAAATTCATTATATCTGGACGCCAATTTTATTTGGGATATATGTTATTGGATTCTTATTGCTGCTGCCCGGTTTTAAACAAAATCTTTCTTCGGGATTCTATACTTATATTATAGTTTCAGCTGTGTTAACATTCGTAGCGCTCCTATTTCTAATTGCTTTTCAGATTAAAAAAGAACTGACAATTATCAAGAATTTAGAGCAAATACAGTTTTAAAAAGTAGATTAAAAAAATAATATAAAAAGTGGAATGGACTTCTAAAAAAGGCATGAAGTAAAAAAGCCTCTCCAATTTGGAGAGGCTTTTTGTTTTATTGTTTAGAAGCTGCGATAGATTCTTTACGGAATTCTTTAAGTAGCTTTTCTAAAGCTAGAGAAGTTTTTCTAGCACGAGTTCCGGCTGCTTTGTTTCCAGTTTCTAACTGAGCTTCAGCATCAGCTTTAAAAGATTCGAATGTCTCATTGATATTTTCTACCAACTTTTCCATGTTATAATATTTATAAGATTAATTAGACAGGCGAAAATAAAATAATATTCGATTTTTACAGGCTTTTCTTTCAAAATTCCCCGTTAGAAAGCCCAATTTTAGCATATTATTAGAACTGCTAATAAAATTAGATTGAAATGTCCCATTGAATTCGGAATCTCAACTCATCTTTTGTTCCCAAATCTTCAGTGATCAGATCAAATTCTGATATCTCCATAGTGAGTTTATTACGATGCCCTTTAAAAAACCAGTTGAAGGCTAAGGTCATTTCATCTAAATTAGATTCCGCTTGCGTATTCGGAGTATAATTGGCGTACCGTGCAGCTATTTCTAAAGGTTTTGGCCACCAGCTAAAAGTTTGATGCACCAAATAACCAGCTTGCAGATAGTAACCGCTCAAATTCGTTTCTCTCAAATTTATGCGATCTTCGATTTTTTTCCAATGAATTTCTGATTGCCAACTGAAACCCTGATAAACCAATGCGGTTTCGATATTGGCTTGTTTAAGATGGTACTGCCCCGGGTTTTGCCCCTCGTAACCTTCTAAAAATCCCCGCCAGATGAAGAAAATCTGGTATGCTGACTCCTATTAGTAGATCCAGCCACAGCGATTATCGCTCCCGGTTTCTTATGAATGCTTAAATCACTACTTCTAAAACCAATATTTTCTCCAAAAATGTTCCATTGCAAACGACCAAAATACATTAGATCCTTGCTATCATTTTCTGTAGCGCCACGACCGGCACCAGTAAAAACACCCAGCCAGTAATTAAAATCGAGCGATCCCGATCTTCTTAATCTTCCATAAAGTTCTATTCCCTGTTGCCTATCTACGGTAAAAGCTTTATTTAAAATAGAACGATCTACAGTTTGTTGCGCTCCACTACTTATACGACGTTCTCTACTATATTCTACCTTAAACTGACCAATTTTAAAATTCAAGAATTCCCAGGGCTCGATCATTAATCTATAATCTAACAAATTCGATTGCCCTAAATCGTATTCCCAGTAATACTTTAGCCAGGGTTTATAAGCATGCCCACCTACTTTAATACGCGAGCGATTTATTTTGAATACATTTCCGCTATTTTCACTAAAGTCGTTGAAAGAAAGAGGATCGTTATCCCCGGGTGTTGCAAATCGAAACTGTAATCTACTTTGAATCTGAAGTGAATATTGATTGTCTCTCGATCTAAATTCGAATCCGTTCGCTCCATATTGAAACTGCCAATCCTGCAAAACATCCTCAGAATTCTCCTCATTGGTTTGGGAAAAAGAGACACTCGCATTTAAGCAAACAGCAATTATTATAAGAAACCTCAGAAAAGGAAAACCACACTTCATAAGTCACAATAGTATGGTTTCAAAAATAGAAATAATTAATCTCTTAACATTGAATTAGCCTTAAAGAAACATTTAATTTACATTTAAACAGAAATAAAGAATCTAAATATCAGCTAATTAAAGTGTTTTCATGCTGAATAACGTGACTTTTTACACTCGCCTGAAACTCCTGCGGCGTCATCCCTGAATGTTGTTTAAAAAACCTACTGAAGTAAGATCGATCTTTAAATTTCAGGTTAAATGAAATCTCTTTAATCGTATTTTCACTATGTATAATTTGTCGTTTTGCTTCTAGAATTAGTCGGTCATGAATTAGCTGAAGTCCGGTTTTTTCTAATTTCTCTTTAAGAATCTGGTTTAATCGCTTAGCGCTTATTCCTAATTTTTCAGCATAAAAAGAAGTATCTCGCTCTTCTAAATAATTAGATTCCAGCAGCAGCATAAACTCATAAATGCGCTTTTCGTTAATATCATGTTGAGTAAAATGCTCATCTTTTAACTGAATTAATTGCAACAAAAACACTTTCAAAAGTGCTTTCATCATAATTAGATTCATCTCATCCTTTTGATATTCTTCAGATAGTAAATTATAAACTGAATTTAAGCCTTTAGAACTTTGCTCGGTTACCTGCAAACATGAAAATTCGCCCTGAATATTGAACATTCTGAAAACGTCTAATAAAAATTCCTTCAGATCATCTTCCAGCAGTTCTCTTTTAAAAGACAATAGCACTCCTTTTTTTCCTGCTTTATTCAGTTGATGCACCCGGTATGGCGGGATTAAATAAATCCAGTCTCCCTGCACGGTCTGAAATGAATGTTGAGGAACATGCAAAGCTTTCTCATCTTTAAGCCATACAATTTCAAAAAATTCTCTTCTCCCGGGATCATCCAAATAAGAGGCAGGACAATCAATCAAATCTCGTATATATAAAACCTTATCACTTAGCATATTCAAAATCATTAAAGATTGGAAAAAATGGCTTTTCCAAAAAGTACCACAAAACTAGCTAATTTTACCCAACAAAAATCACAATCTGGCAAATTGTACCACATATCTGCCAGATTTTATACCAATTTGATCTCTAGCGTGACTTAATTTTGTACCTCCTAAAACAGGGAGATAATTTAAAGACGATTATTATGGACAATAACAATCAGGATAACCACAATACTAGCATTCAAAATGCTTACGAGATCATTATTAATGAACATGTAAATCTTTATCACTCTTTAAATTTAGACAGCCTTAAGGCGATAGAAAATCCAATTAAAAATGCTAAAAAGATATTTTTAACTGGCGCGGGTAGAACTGGCTTTATGGTACAGGCAGCAACGATGCGTTTAATGCATTTGGGGTATAAAGTTTTTGTCGTTGGTGAAACTACCACTCCGGCTATCACTAAAGAGGATCTTTTAATTGCGGTATCTGGCTCGGGGACGACAAAATCTATATTAAATGCTGCTGAAACTGCTAAGAAAAACGAAGCAGATTTGGTATGCTTTACAACAGATAACTCTTCTCCATTAGCAGAATTAGCAGATCACACAATAGTAATCCCGGCAGCGGGAAAACAAGAGCATGGCAATTCTATTTCTCAGCAATACGCAGGAAGCCTTTTTGAGCAATCGTTTTTATTGATTTTCGATGCTCTTATCCACTATTTATGGAAGCAATCTGATAGCAGCGCAGAGAAATTGTGGGAGATGCATGCGAATATGGAATAGATCAAAAAGTAAAGAAAGAGAAGAATATAAATTAAACATAGAGGATTATGACTAAATTACAAGTAGCAATCGACCTACTAAACACAGAAGATGCAATAGCTTTAGCTACAAAAGTAGCTCCTTATATCGATATTATTGAATTAGGAACACCACTTATTAAAAGTGAAGGTGTACGTGCAATTACTGCAATGAAAGAAGCATTTCCAGACAAAATGGTTTTTGCTGATTTTAAAACTGCAGATGCTGGTGGATTAGAAGCTGAAATGGCTTTTAAAGCAGGAGCAGATTATATCACTATCTTAGGATCTATTGATGATGCTACTATCATTGGTGCTGTTGAAGCTGCTACAAAATACGATAGAGCGGTAGTTGTTGATACTATTGGTGTTAAAGATCGTGTACAACGTGCGCAAGAAGTAAGCAAACTAGGTGTAGAATTTGTAGAATTACACGCAGGTTTAGATGAGCAAGCAAAACCAGGATACTCTATTGATGTTCTTGTAGAAGAAGCTTCTAGAGCTGGTGTGCCAGTATCTATCGCAGGTGGTGTTAACATCGATAGCATTAAAAAGGTTAAAGAATCTGGAGCAGTTGTTGCCGTAGCCGGTGGCGCTATTTATGGTGCTGAAGATCCAGCAGCAGCAGCTAAAGCATTGAAAGAAGCTTTAAACTAGTTCTAAAATAATACATTATTTATAATGTAGATTTGTCTAAGGGCTGGTAATTACCAGCCCTTTTTTGTGCTTCCATATTAAAATACCTAGAATTACTAGTTATTTTGAAATTCACCGAAATAAATTCAAAAGAAGGTTTCTTTCCTTAAAGTACATATTCTTCATTTACACTTTCCACTTGTTTTGGAATATTCTTATCTCTAAGCATTTCTAATAGATTTATTTCTATAGTTCGTGATATTAAGTTTAAAGGAATTCCGGTAGGTAACATTTCAAAAGGATTAAGAAGGGAAACCCCTATTTTATGAATGGTTAGAAATACATATCCTATTAAGGTTCCAAAAACGATCGACCAAACTCCGATGCTTTCTGCAGTAACAAGGGTTGAGCACACAATAAATATCCAGACAAAAACTCTCGTGTAGTAATTATAAGTAGTTGGGAAAACGGTATTAGCGATACGCTCAGATTTCCCCATATGATCACAAAAATTGATAAGCATTTGGTTTAATTGCATAAACTGAAATCCATCAACCTTTCCTTTTTGATACCATTCGTTTAAATCTCTTGTCTGAAGATTTAAAACTGCATTCGCTTTATTGGATTCATGTCTTAGGTATTCAAAATCATCATCACTTAAGAAATTTAAATAATCGGTTTCTGCAGATTTCCTCAGACCTCTGTTTAAAGCGTAAACAAAACCGATATGTCTGCGCACTAAAATTTCAATGAAATTTCTGTCTTCTCCTTGAATTTCTTCCGTTGTTTTTTTCAGAAATAATAATTGTCTCGCCCAGCTTCTACTATCATTTACGAGTCCGCCCCATATCTTTCTAGCTTCCCACCAACGATCGTAAGCCTGATTATTGTTGAAACCAATAAAAAATGCAAGTGCTGTACCTAAAATTGTTGGCAGCAATGCCGGGATAGGAATATTAATAATATTAAAATATTCTGATAACGCATAAGTTACACTACAGGTTAGAAAATCAATTAAAAAATAAGTCCAGGATCCCTCTATAACACTGGATATTCTAACTTTATTGGATATTAACATTCATAGATTTTTCACCTAATTTAAATAAAAAATGATATTATTTCAATACAAATGGATATTCATAAGTATTTTAATACTTTTACTCCTTATTTAAGTATATAACCATCAATTAAAAAACGTGCTTAGTATTTTTAAGATTTACTATGAAAGAGTTCGAGAAACCAATTAAAATTTTAGCGGTAGATGATAATCCGGTTAATCTGTTTTTAGTAAAGACGATTATCAATAAAATTTTTGATTGTGCTGAAGTTATAACTGCTGCTACCGGTGAAGAAGGCGTAGCGATTTATAGAGATTCACCAATTTTTGATCTTATTTTAATGGATATTCAGTTACCGGGAATTGATGGATTTGAAGCAAGTAGATTGATAAAAAAAATAGAAGCTAAGCGCCCTACGCGCATAGTAGCCCTAAGCGGTAATAAATTAGAGAATATGATAGAAAAAGGTGAAATGGTAGGTATGGATGGTTATCTTAGTAAACCTATTAAAGTTGAACCAAGTAAAAATCTATTTCAAAAACTCTTGGTAGAAAAAATTTAGTACCTCAACGCTATTTTCAAAAAACCTTAGAAAATATTTACCTAAAACTTCCTTAGTATCAATAAAAAAGCTGACTAGTTCATTTTCAGAATAGTCAGCTTTGAGAAGTGTGATCTTTATTTTTTAAGAATTACACCACTTTTTGATCTTCAAGTTTCTTGGATTCTTTATTGATTTCCTGCATTATTTCAGCAAATGTACTAACTGATTTTATTCGATCTTCAGCATCATACATCGCAGAAACTGCTATTAATTCATCTACATTAGTTTCATCCAAAAATTCATTCACTTGTTTCTTTACAGTTGCTTTGCTTCCTACGAAAGAATATTTAAGCATTTGCTGAACTGATGGATGATTTAAAACGCCTTTCAATTCAGATGTCATAGGAGTTGGCGGTTTCAAGCCATCTCTTTCTCCGGTTAAAATCCCCAGAAACATTCGTATTAATGTTGTAAATAATTCATCTGCTTTTTCATCGGTTTCAGCAATTATTACATTTACACCTGCCATACAGTAAGGCTTCTCTAAAACTTCTGAAGCAGAAAATTCTTCTCTATAAATTCGTAATGCATTTTGTAAATGTTTTGTTGCAAAGTGGCTGGCAAAAGCATAAGGTAGACCTTTTCTGGCAGCTAAGTGCGCACTATCAGTACTAGAACCTAAAATATAAAGCGGCACATCTGCACTTTCAGCTATAGGAGCTCTAACTTCTGAAGTTTTATTCTCTGACGAAAAATAACGTTCAATCTTAGCAATTTCGTTTGGGAAAGATTGTGCAGCCTGCATAAAATCAGATCGTATTGCACTCGCAGTTTTAGGATCTGTTCCGGGAGCTCTTCCTAAACCAAGATCTATACGGCCAGGATATAATTGTGCTAAAGTTCCAAACTGTTCAGCAATCACTAATGGCGAATGGTTTGGTAGCATAATTCCTCCAGAACCAACTTTAATTTTAGAAGTATTATCAGCTATATATCCCATAAGAATTGAAGTCGCAGTACTCCCAACGTGCTCCATATTATGGTGTTCTGCAAACCAAAACCTATGATAACCTGCATCTTCAGCTAATTTTGCTAATTCTAGTGAATTATTTAAGGTCTGTTTGTATGTATTTCCTTTTGACACATGAGCAAGCTCAAGTATCGAATATTTTATGTCTTTACTATTCATATATTTAAATGTTTCAATATATTAATCGTTGAAGCTTTGTAAGTTTTTGAGTGTAGCTAAATAATCGTTTAAGATATTCTGATTCAGAGAATAAAAATAAAATCGTCCTTCCTTATACGGAATTATCAAATCGGCTTCTACCAGTCTTTTAATATGATGACTTATGGAAGGTTGTGATAAATCTAATGAATCGACAATCGCAGAACAATCTAACTTACCTTCGTTCTTTTGGATCGCCTTCATAATAAGCAGTCGATTTCGATCACTTAAAGCCTTAGCTATTTTCTCTACTTCTTTTAAATTCAAATTCTCTAATTAAATAATTTAGCTAATACAGCATTACACATAGTTTGTAGCAAATAGTGCAAAAACCTTACGTCGAGTAGAGAAAATTTATAAACACTAATCCTATACTATTTTTCACAAAAACATAATTTTTTTCTATTCCTTTTCTTTTATATTTTCCAATATCCTAATAAAGTTATTCGCTCGTTTTTTAGATAAGCTTTTTGCCCAATCAACCCGATTATTTGATGCACCCGGGCCGGTTGAATTATATTCTGCATAAAACACGGTTTCCTCAGCTTCTGGTTTTCCCCAGTTATGCCAGCCTTCAATTCTAATATGATCTCCAAGATGACAATTGATAAGGACTGTTTGCGCATAATTTCTCCATGGTCTTCCAAGGTAAACCGAATTTGCTTCAATTCCTTCCGCAGTAAAATCACATTCTATAAAAACAATACCGTATTTCGCACCTTCTTCGGTAGAAGCTGCTGTCACATAGCCGTCTCGTTTACTTTTAATCTTACATTGATAAAATACGGCTGAAGACCAGCCAAAAATAAAATCTACCGTTCCCTCGATATAACAGTTTTCATAAAATTGCTGACTATTTTTGCCATGTAGATAAAGCGTATCCTGATTGCCCAGAAAATTGCAATTCTTAAAATGAGCTTTGTTTCCGTCTACCCTAACGGCTACGGCTTGCCCCACGCGACCGGCACTATTTTCGAAAGTAATGTTTTCTGCAAAAAAATGGTCCCCAAAAATAAAGAAAGACGTCGATCCTGTTGTTCCCAAACCTTCCCCAAAGCGATTAAGTTTGCTCGCATAATCATCATAAGTAATTATTGTACTGTCTTTACTTTCCCCGATAAACTGAATATTGGTTTTAGAAGCTGGTAAAACCAGTTTTTCTTTATAAATCCCATTTTTTATAAACACTCGCGTCGCATTTTTTCTGAAATCGGGCAGTTTGTTAATTAGTACTTTAAGGGTTTTAAAATCGCCACTCCCATCACTTGCTACGATAAAATCATACTGGGCCGATTTTGTTAATTCCTGAATGTAAATTTCGAGATTGGTATACTGCTCACTTAATTGATATTGCGTAGCGTCGTTTTTATTAGGATTTAGATTATTTACTTTCTCCCATTCATCTGGTATTCCATCGCCATCGCTATCTTTTTTACTTTTTCCATTTTTTAGATTGGGCCATCCACCAACGTCTTCCTGTGAATCTATAATTCCGTTTTCAAGAGTGGTTTTACCAGATCTTACTTCTGTAATTATTCGTTGATCCACCTCATCTCTATAAAGACTGGCACCGGCTTGTTTCAGGACATTGTTGTAAGCAGCATAAGCTTCTTCAGTATTAATATTATTCAAAATATCGAACATTTTAGATGCTTTAGTTTTAGCCGGATCGTCACATTGTACACCACCTTTCCAGTTATCTCTACTCACAGTTTGTGAACCTTCTACATAATTTCCGGCTACGAAAAATTGGCCGTAAGGTTTACTAGGATTTAAAATTCGGTCTTTTACATCTTCTTTTGTGGCAGGCCCAGGTTTAAAGTAATTATTTACCACATTGTATCGTCCTTTTTCGCCACCATAAATACTATTGAATCCCCAATTAAAAATGACATTATTTCTGAAATCGACCAGTTCATCTTCTTTATTAGGAACCGAAGACGATCCTCCGAAACGTGGATTTCTACTACTATTGCTTGCAATTAAATTATGATGAAAACTGGCATTTTGCCCGCCCCAGATTCCGCCATAACCATGTGCACCTTTATGATGTACCGATCTATTTAATGCTTCTGAAATTATACACCACTGCATGGTGAAATTTTTGTTCCAATAAAATGAAGAATTTTCGTCTGTTGCCCAACTTATCGAGCAATGATCGATCATAATATCTGAATTACCGCGACCTCCTAGAGCATCGTCTTCTACACCATTAATATCGCCCATCCTAAACCGTAAATATTGAATGATGACGTTATTCGCCTTAACTTTTATCGGATATCCTTTTAAAGTGATTCCTCCTCCCGGTGCTGTTTGCCCGGCTATAGTGAGATCACCGCGATTTATATCTAAAGATGATTCTAAATTAATGGTTCCTGAAACCTCAAAAACGATAATCCTTGGTTCTTTTTTTTGAATTCCTTTTCTAAGACTTCCTTCCCCGCTGTCGTCAAGATTCGTTACTTTATAAACGATACCATCTCTTCCTCCTTTGGTGTATCTCCCAAAACCTTCAGCACCAGGAAATGCCAGATTTTGTCCTGAAGCAGAGTTTAAACTAAAGAAAAATAATAGAAAAAGATTCAGTATAAAAAAAGGCTGATATTTTATCGATATTCGGTATTTCATGATTGTTTTTTTCGGATTATATGTTTGGGCTTAGGCTATTTAAATATACTTCCAGATTATCGTAACCTGTACTAAGATCGTTATCGTTTGCATCAAACTTCTCAGGATCCAAATTGTTTTCAATTTCCCAATCGTCTGGCATTCCGTCTAAATCTGAATCTTTTAAAGCAGTTCCCTTATCTAATTCTGGATAGCCACCAACATCACTTTGGGTATCAATTATTCCGTTTGTGCTTCCACGCGATCCAGTATAGGTGAAACTTTTATTTTGTACATCTGCAATTACATGCTCATCTACTTTATCTCTAAACATGGTATTGCCAGACTTAGCCATTACGGCTTCATAAGACCGCTGAGCACTCTGAGTTTCTACATTATCATCGATAGGATGAGGAGATTCAATCTTCATTGCATTCTTATCTTCTGGGGTTAAACTACCGTATTTGCTATGTATTTGATTATATACTCCCAACTCCCAATTATTTTCACTTGCTCTTTCGCTACCCTCTACAAAATTTACATCAATGAAAAATTTACCCCAAATATTATAAACTTCACTATCCACATTAAGGTTTTTATCGATGGCTACGATTCGTTCTTTTTTTGAGGTTGAAGGTCCCGGTTTATAATAGTTATTTACAATGTTAACGTTCATGGCTTCTCAGCAATAGATACTATTGCCCTGCCAGTTATATATTACACCCCACGACCACCAGTCGCATTCTTGCCAAAACCTTCAGCATTAGGAAATGCGAAAGCTTCTTCCTGAACAGGCTCGTGGCCAACAGGCGATTCTTCCTCACTTTGATCAAGATCACCAGAGCAAGAAAAAATGAGTGCTGCAAAAAAATATAGAATAATTTTCAAAATATTGGATTAAAAAACAAAGCTGGAAAAATTCCAGCTTTGATCATTATTTAGTCTATAATTCTATTCTCCATCGTGGATCACCAGTATC
This sequence comes from Zunongwangia endophytica, assembly GCF_030409505.1. NCBI lineage: Bacteria > Pseudomonadati > Bacteroidota > Flavobacteriia > Flavobacteriales > Flavobacteriaceae > Zunongwangia > Zunongwangia endophytica. Next base: position 2,130,216 of record NZ_JAUFPZ010000002.1, read on the forward strand.
AAATCTTCCTGAGAATCCTCTATCCTGAAAATTAAAATTATTCTCAGTAGCTACATTCATCCAAAGATCATCCTGGGTACCATTGTAATTCGCAATTGGGAAACCTGGAATTTCGCCCCCACTAAAGAAGAAATTCGCCGTAGAATAGTTATTTACAATATTGAAGTTGGTATTTCCTAATCCCTGGCCAATTCCCTGGATTCCGTAGTTATCGCTATCGCTTAAATCCCAACTATGCCCAAATATTGAATTACTTATCGTAATTCCGTTAGTTACGTTATCATTACCATCACCTCCTCTATATCTAAAAAACTGGCCTCCGGTATTGATAAAATTGGCAAAGGAACAACCGTTTATGGTTATAGACTGTGAGTTGTTTCTAGACTGAATCCCGGTATCGATATAATTAAATGAACTGTTCAATAAGTTGATCTCCTGTACCGATGCAGTTGGTGTATCTGTAGATGGATCAGTGTCAGTAGTAAGTATTCCGTATCCTCCAATAGTGTCTACGATAGAATTACTAATGGTAAATTCTTCTACCTGCACTGTTGTTCTTATTCTCATTATCCCTCTAAAATTAGAAATATGACATTTTTCAAATAATACTTCACCTACATTTACATTGCTTCTGTTTGGATTGAATACGTAATCACCAGTATAATCCTCTCCTCGAAGTTTAAGATCTATAAATCGAACATGATCAATGTTTGAATTATCATCTATATCCCAGTTACCTGTAGTGTACAGCATGGCTTGTTTTTCACCAAAACCGTAAGTTGCACGAATGGTAATGGATTTATTTAAGTTTTGCTCCGGAAATTTATAAACGCTTCCTCTAGAAATTAAAACAACTGCACCATCTGGAGCAGACGCAACTGCATTAGAAACCGCCAGCGAATCTGTAGCACCTCTAATATCTATAACATTAGCATCATTAGGATCGATATCCATTGGTAAAGTAGTATAATTTACCCAACCTCTTAATTGATCTTCACTATACAGCGCGATCTGATATTCGGTATCTGGGTCTAAACCTGTAACGGTAGCTTCAGTTGAATCCCTTTCTTCCTGATTCACCGATCGTTCTTCGAAAAGTGGCGTATTTAAAGAAAGATCTTCCGCAGCATATATCTGGATTCCGGTTACCGGAGCTCCTGCTGCCGTCCAGGTTACCCTGGCAGCCGTATCGATCACATCAAAGCGACTTGGAACATTCAGTATTGATGGAAATCTTTGGGTTCTTACATTTCCCAGATCTGAAATTTTACTATCAAATTCAGGATCATCAGCATGCGCTGTTGCTCTAATTTGATATAAAGTGTTCCAATAGAGTTCTTGACCGATTAAATCTTCGTTAATCTCTACATAATTAGTATCTGTTTCTATTGTAAAATCTACATTAGCAAACGTATCACGACTAACTTCTATCGTATACGATTCAGCACTCCGCATATTACCTAGATTTACGATAATTACGTTTCCTTCAGAATATAGATCTTCATTTAAAACGGGTCTAAAAAGACGTGTTCTATCAAAATCCTCATCATCTTTTTCACAAGCACTAAACATGATCACTCCAACAAGAATAACAAAAATATTTAGGGCATACTTAATTTTAAGTCCTCTTAATATATTAAAAACCATAACCATCATTTTTTAAAGTTCCCTGACTGTTCTCGATAGCAATTGTAGGTATTGGGAATATATATCTTGCCACACCTGGATTTGGACCATTGTAGTAATTTTCCCAATCGTAAAGAATCCATTCCTGATATTGAGTTTCGTCACTATGCAGGCTTAATAAAAACGGAACCTGATTCCAGGTTTCATCTGGCGGAGCAACTACTTTTCGATTAGGATTCAAGATCTCAAAATCGCCGCTTTCATCAGTTCTCCAATACATATAAATTGGCAGGTTTGTAGTTCCTGCAAATGCAGCATCAGCTAGATTTTTTAATTCTTCTACGGTTTCTTTTGTTTTTTCAGCATAAATACCCCAACGAATTAACTCATACTTTCTAATCATTTCGCCACCAAACTCCCAAGCTCTTTCATCGACTATTGCTTCGAAAAAGCTTTCTTTAGATCCAGAAATAGAATTAATATATTGATCCACTTTTTCTGGCCAGAATGTATCTTCAAAAGCACGTTGTCTTACTCTTGCAAGAGCTTCCTGTGCTGAAGCTGTTGGGCCGTTTAATTCATTTTCGGCTTCTGCGTACATTAATAAAACATCAGAATATCTAAGCATTGGCCAGTTTATTCCTGTTCCTTTTGCTGAAGATGCTCCTGGTGGGTTATCTAAAAAGTGCCTACTCCATTTACCTTGTGAAATATCGTAAGAAGCTTCTACGAATTCTTTCTCAAATTGTTCATTTATTTGGTACAATCCGCAGGTAACATCTCTACGGATATCCAATGTATCAAAAGAAAAATAATAGGTAGGAGGAATAGACATATAATTATTTCCCGATCCATAATCATGTGATGCTGTTGGGCCACCTATAACAGTCATACCTATATTCCAACCTACATCTCCACTATTTGTAGAAAAGGGAACTTCAAACAAAATATCGCTATTTACAGGTGAAATGAATTTTGCCTGATTTAAAAATACCTGTCTAAAATCTTCAGGTAAAGAGCGATCCTTTAATTCAATTAATTTCTGGGAATAATCTTTTGCAATTTGATAGTAATCTAAATAATCACTTTCCCTATCCATGCTTAGGTCTGGAGTTAAAAAATAACCACCTCTTTGCAAGGATAATCTTGCAATCATTCCCAAAGTGTATTCACGGCTTACTTGTTCTATTCCGTAAGGCAATTCATCTGCCCATTTCATATTAGATTCGACATCAATTAGATCCTGAATAACTCCGGAAAGAATTTCATTTCGATCTGTTTTTGGCAAATTGAAATCATCTCCAGCAACTGGTGCTGATGTTACATAAGGTACATCTCCAAAATAAAAGATAAGCATGCTGTACCAATACGCTCTTAAAGTGTACGCCTCACCCAATAATTGATAAAAATCAGATTGTTCGTTTGGATCTTCAGATTCCAATGAGCCACTAGCTTTTATACTTTCTATAGAAATATTTGCATCCCTAATTGCTCTATAAGCGTATGTCCATACAATATCTAAGTCACGGTTACTTGGTAAAGCTTCCAGATCCCAAATTTGATACCGGTCTGACTCACTGGTCCAGCCAGATGCATGTTCTATATCGGTATTCCCTGCCATATTATTAGATAATCGAGATCTAAACGCATCCTGATTAAAATAGGAATAAACTGCGTTAACCCCATTTCTGGCATCATCTACATTTGAGTAAATATATTGATTATCAAAGGTCGATCTTGATACCGGTTCCATAAAATCGTCTGAACAGGAGATCGTCAAAATCCCTAAAAATATGATATATAAAATTCTATTTTTCATAGTAAATTTTTTAGAAAGTTAAATTAAGTCCCAATGTATACGACCTACTTCTTGGAAAAGAAGAATAGTCTACACCTGGAGTTAAATTACTTCCAGATGTACTTACCTCAGGATCATATCCTGAATAATTGGTCCATATATGCAGGTTTCTTCCACTCGCATATATTCTAAATTGATTCATTCCCACTTTAGAGATTAAATCTTTTGGCAGGCTGTAACCAAGAGTTAAGTTATTTAATCTTACAAAAGATCCATCCTCGATTGCCCAGGAATGAACTACGGCACCTGCAATACCATGGCTCGCATGAGACCACATATTTTTATCTTGATTCAATTCTGCTAATTGATCTAAGTCTGTAACAATTCCTCCGGGTGTTCCAGTTATATCTCCACTGGCATCTATGTAAGTGTAACGATTATCTGTACTCATGGTTTGTAATAAGTTACCATAGGTTACGCGACGAAATTGATTAAATTGAATTTTCCCTGTGTTGTAAACATCATTACCATACTGAAAGTTAAAAAAGATCGAAGCATCAAAGCCTTTCCAACTCGCATTAAATCCTAAACCACCTTGAAACTTAGGTAAGGTATTTCCTATTACCTGGCGGTCATCAGCATTTATAACTCCATCGCCATTTATGTCTTTCAGTTTAAGAAACCCAGGGCGGATATCTGAATTTCCTACCACAGCACCAGATGCCGGTACACCCTCTTTCAATATATATTCCTCGGCAACTTCATCATAGCTTTCAAAATCGTCTACCATATAGTATCCATCGGTTACGTAACCGTAAATATCACCAATAGTCCCTCCTAACTTTAAATAATAATCGTTGATATTATTTAGATCTGTACTTGCCCAGTTCGATCTAAAAAATCGTTCATCAGTACCATCTAATTCTTCGATCTTTGCCCTATTCAACCCAAAGTTAAAAGTTGTAGAGAAATTGAAATCTTCATTCTCTACAATATATGCGTTAAAGCCTAGTTCTACCCCGCGATTAGATGTACTTCCTATATTGTTCCATTGCTCTGCAAAGCCTGTATTATTAGGAATAGCAGACCTAAGTAGCAAGTCTTTTGTAGTATTATAATATACATCTAAACTACCATTTAATCTGTTTCTAAAAAGTCCAAAATCCAAACCTAAGTTTCTATTTATTGTAGTTTCCCAAACCAGATCCGGATTGTACAAAACATCACTACTTGGAGTGTAATATACATTGTCTGTATTTCCAAAACCAGGACCCCGGTTGGTTGTCGCGCTAAATAAGAATTGAGTAGCTGTATTATCAATTCTGTCATTACCGGTTTGCCCGTAACTAACTCTCAATTTTAACGAATTAATCGCATCTGAATCCTTTAACCAATCTTCCTGATCTATCTTCCAGGCCAATGCTACGGCAGGGAAGATACCAAGACGATTTTCTTTTGAAAATTTACTGGATTCATCTGCTCTTACAGTTACCGTTGCTAAATATTTTCCCATAAATTGATAATCTAACCTACCAAAGAAGGATAGCCTGTTACTCTCTGTAAATTCTCTGGTATATTGGTTATCTACTCTACCAAAAGCCATGTTCGCAAAAAGTTCTTCAGGGGTTATGGATAGTCTAAAATCTTCTGCTCTGATGAAAGATTGATCTCCTCCATTAGAATAAACCTCGTGACCTAAAAGCAAATCAAAACTATGATTTTCTAATTCTTTATATTTAAAATTCAATGTATTTAGCCATCGATAAGAATAGCTCTCTCTGTTATCCTTATACCCTAAAGGTAAGCTTCCTCCATTATTGAAAGACTCTCCTGTTAACGGACCGTAAAACCGTAATTCTTCTCTGTAATCTTTAGATCTTGTATAAGTTGTTTTAAAACTAAGATTATCTAAAATATTCCAGTTTACTGCAGCATTCAAAACATAGTCGTTCTCGGTTCTCTTTCTCCAATCTTGTTTAGATAATTCAACCGGACTTATTAGACTCAATAAAAACTGCTGAAAATCATTATCAGATCCTAATTGATTTAGATCTATATCTAATTCATCTGCTAATCCATTTACCGGCCTAGTTTGAACTGCTTCCTTAATTCCAATCTGTGCATTTCTTGACGTTCCTGCTCCGTCAATTTCAGTATCGGTAATACGAGCTGACACATCCAAATCTAGTTTATCTTCAACCAATTGCTGGTTCAATTTAAAGTTGATCGCTGTTCTTTCGTAGCCTGATCCTAAAAGTAATCCTTCATCATTATTATTACTAACGCTTAGGCGTACCTTTGTTTGTTGAGTTCCTCCACTTACCGTTAAATTATGAAATTGGGTAACTTTAGCGTCTCCAAATAATTCGTCCTGCCAATCTGTACCATTCATCGATCGGTATAAATCGATATCATCGTATACTCCAAAATAGCGTTCATAATTTCTAACATCTGCTTCAGACCTTAGTTTTGCATATTCATAATTAGCGAAAACGTATTCGTAAGGAGATAAAACTTCATATTTCCTATCTTTAGGAAGAAAGTTCCATTGAAAAAAATTGTTATAATCTATAGAAACTCTACCAACGATTGGACTTTTTGTAGTTACAACAACTACTCCATTCGCAGCTTGAGCACCATAAATTGCCGTAGCAGCGGCATCTTTCAAAACATTAATAGTCTCTATATCATTAGGTGGAATATCGTTTATACCGCCAACAATAAAGCCGTCCACCACGTACAAAGGTGAGTTATCTTGCGTTATAGATCCGCCACCACGAACTCTAATATTAATCGCAGCACCAGGTTCCCCATCTGCAGTTTGCACATTAACCCCTGGTAGTCTACCTGCTAATGCCTCAGCTGCACTGGAGACAGGAATTTTTGCAAATTCTTTGCTTGACATTGTGGCAACAGATCCAGTCATATCTTCCTTCTTTACATTACCATATCCATAATCTACCACAACAACTTCGCCTAACTGATTTAGATCCTCTTCCAATGCAACTTCTATAGTCTTAGCTCCATCCAAGTTTCTCTCTTGAGTTTTAAAACCTACATAGGAAAACACCAATATCGTATTTGTACTCGAAACAGTAATATTAAAATTACCGTCAAAATCTGTTACCGCACCATTTTGCGTACCTTTTTCTAAAACCGTTACCCCCATTAAAGGTTCACCTGTTTTAGTATCTTTCACTATACCTGTTATTTCCTGGGAATAACCCGTAAAAGCAAATAGAACAAAAATCACGAAACTCAAAATTTCATTCTTCTTAAGCTCAAATTTTGTGATTTTCAAATAAGAATTTTTCATCTTATGGTAGTTGTATTTCATAAGTAAATTCGTTTTGCAATCGATTACACGTTAGTTTAATTTTTTTTAATTTCTTTTAAAACGAACTACATCGTTTTCGATTGAAATGTTACAAGAAAGTTAATTTCATTACAAGTTTACATAATAGATAATTAATTATCAAATATTAACGGTATATTTTATAAAATTATTTTAAATATTCATTATACATCAATATTTAAATAAATACGTTAATCAATTTAGCATCAAAATCCACTATCAGAGCATCAGATTACAGCCTATGTATTCGATTTTTCAGTAAATTTGTCCATGGCAAGTCCACAGAGGATTTTAGAACTTTAAAAATTTATTAGAGAGACAAGTTTTCGAGGTATTTGAACTCATAGAATAAAACTTTTGGAATAAATTTCTCAGAAACTAAATAATTTCCCCCGAAAATTTAAAACAAATATAATTATCATTAATAATTAACAGAAATATCTTCTTCTTTAATTCGAAATATCTTTAAAAAATTTATCTGAGTTTTTGTGATTTCAGGCAATTTTCCTCTGACATTTGCACCAAACCAACCTGGTTCTATCACCAATTTATCATTCTTATTGATCATGGCTAGTTGCCTTGGATTTATGCTCAAATTAATTTCTTTGGTTTCTCCATTTTTATGATAAATACGATCAAAAGCTGCTAATCGAAGAATAGGTACTGGCGTACTCGCTTTTTCATCCTGAACATATAGCTGAACATTTTCATCTTCATTATAATATCCAGTAATTGTAACCTTTACAGAGAAATTCAGTTCTTTATCTATATCGATAATGGTTATTTGAAGATCTGAATATTTAAAGCTGGTATAGCTTAAACCATTTCCAAAAATATAAAAAGGATCTCCTCTATAATACTTGTAAGTCCCCCCTCTCCATATTATAATCTTCGAAATCTGGCAATTGATCGGTAGATTTTTAATAGATTCATCGTAGCCTTCTGCCAGATTATAATTGCCAAATAAACATCGACAATTACATTTCCACCCTGCTCTCCGAGATGTCCTGCAGCTAGAATTCCGTCTACAATTTCATTAGCATAATTAATCGACAATGCACTACCAATAATCAGGATCAGAAATACGGGTATGCCGGTTGCTACAACAGCCTTCAATAAATCGACGTGATTTTTTGCAAATGTAAGCTTGTACGATCTCCCCGAGAAAAACCTTCAACCTCAACGATCATTTCCTCACCTTAAATCTTTCATTTAAACCTAAAGCCAAAACAACGATATCAGACTGCCCTGCTATTTTAATGGCCTTGGCTTTAGAACTGCTGTTTGGCCTGCTCCATTTCATACTTGCTTCAGAATTTCCGTATAAATTGCTATATTTTACTGTGATAGGATACTTTTTTCCAGCTTCAAGTTTTATTTCTTTTGGATTCAAGGACGGATGATGTTTATGTTTCCCGCCTCCAGTCGTGTCGCCGATTTTAAAATCAAAATAAGGTTTTCCCCAATCGCTAAAGTAATAGGGTCCACTTTCAGGAACTTTTATAAAACCTTCCTATTTTACGCTATAATTTTGCAAAGCTAAACGAGGATCAGGCGGATTGATATCCCAAATAAAATCACTATTATCGTCGGTTCTTGAAAATAATGCTTCTCCTTCTCAATCTTTATTATCGCAATAAAAGGCATCTAAACCCTGCTTTCCTTCGCTATTTTCTAAGTAGATGGAAGGTATCGTAGACATATTTGGGATTTCACTGGCAATTGGTGTGCCTTCTTCGTAAAGGATCTCAACTTCTGTAGATAATTTGTTTTTTTATCCTATATAAAATGGTCACCGCATTTTTAGGCGCTCCGTTAAATTTTCAAGCTTTATATTTTTCAGGTTCATTTCTGGAAGTCCCTTAAGATATCCGGCAGATTCGGCTTCAATAATCTGAATATTATTCATATAAATATTCTTGAAAGCCGGTGTTTCTATGGAAACTTCGGGAGAATCATTTTCATCTTTCTTTATATTGGTAAGATCTGAAAGATTCGGAGCCTTTCCGCCGTAATATAAATTAAAACGTAAGGCATCCGTGGTAATTCCCGTCACATTGATATTAGATATATAAATATCTTCGACTACTCCGCCACGACCACGAGTACTCTTAAAACGCAAACCCGTATCGTTTCATATAAATTTACAATCTGAAATATTTACATTTTTAACACCTCCGGACATTTCACTACCAATTACATGGCTTTTCTTACAAACTTTGTCCAAGAAACACCTAAGCCTATTTATAAAATAATAGCATAAAATAGCTTTCATTTTTGAAATGCCATTCAAAACAAAAGTAAGATTCAGTAGGTTTTACTGGAAGATACTAGCTTATCGAAACTCCTAAAAGCCCAAATAAACTATTTTAAAAGTTATAAAAAACTACTCAAAAAATCTTGATAGCCCCAACAATGAAAAAAAAGAAATTTATAATGATTCTAAAAGAATTAATAAAAACTTATATTCTTTATGCTGACGCCTATATTTCTTTTATCATCTAGAAGATCAGGCATTCATAAAATATGGAATCTTAGTGCTAAAGGCATATATTATAACCTAAATATTTATGGAAGAGTAAAATTGCCTCAATATGTCACGATCGCTTAACTTTGTAGTATTCCTGTTATACATGAATCATCGTGATGAACCAACGTGCTGCGAGCCTTTAGAGGTATTACAGAACAAAAAACAGTTAAAAACATCAAGAATATCGATTTTGAAGAGTTTTCGTATGTTTCGATTTTAATTTTGGGTAACGGCCCGAAAATTATCGTGATTGCCTATCGGCATTAGAAATTCTAAACATCAAACTTGGCGTAAAATAATATTTTGGAGGTAAAGCCCTATTAATAATAATTAGCGGTGGTCACGCTCATCCTTTAAGAGCTGAAGATTTCGCGGCTATCGAAATGAAAAAAAACGGTAATTACCAAATATCATATCCCTTCAGATTGTATTATAGAACCACTTACTAGACATCCCACTACCAATCTAAGAAATGCCATAAGATTATAAAATAACTATGAAATAGCCATGAATAAAGCAGATATCGTTGTCAAAACTAAGGGCCACAGCCAAGTATGTGAGCAGTGAATCTTTCTTAGAAGAATTAGGCTATTTACCGGCTAAAATTAAATCAAGGAGAAATGATACCGCTGTAGAATTACACCATTAAAAAATGTCTTTACAGCACAACCCTTTAGAATCATCAGATCCTTAATAGATTGACGATTATAATTAAAGCAAGCGATACCTGCTTTAAATTTCTATAGAATTAAATTTTTATATGTCTTCCATTTGCAATGAGGTATTCCAATACAACATCGGGTTTATCGGTTTGAATAATATTGATTCTTTTATTTATGAAGTAATTGAGGGTATCTGGACTAACTTCCAACGCCTTATCCAATTTGCCTAGAGCGTTTGCAAAAACAGGTTTCCGATATTTCCCCTGCATTTTTTCTATAAACGAGGATTCCCTTTGGCTTTCTGAATTACCCAGATGAACAATATCTGGATTAACACTTACCATTGCTCTTTTTATAGCTCGTCGATTGGGATTCACTTTTGTCATACGCATTGCTGAAGGAAGATACTTCGCTATTTTTCGCATCACAGCATATCTGCTATCGTAGAAAAATACGGAATTAACAGCTTCGCATTCTTCTATAACCTGAGCCACTTTTTTAATATGTCTAGACTTCACTTTAAGATCGATATCGAATACGACCTGATTCTTACCAAAATCTAATGCTTCTGCAAGTGACGGAACTTGAAACTCAGTAGGCATTCCAGCACTATCCAAAAGAGAAAATTCGCAAATTTCCTGATAAGTTAAATCTTTCACCTTACCAGAACCTGTAGTGGTGCGATCAACTTTCTTATCATGAATTAGAATCGGAATTCCATCTTTGGTTAAACGAACATCAACTTCAACAATATCAATATTATGAAGAATGGCATCCTCGATAGACTTTAATGAATTCTCAGGAAAGTTAATATGCATCCCTCTGTGGGCAGCTACTAGAATTACATCGGCAGAAGGATCAAAAAGATTTTCGCTAGTGTACTGAAATGAAGAGTTTGATTGCGCTCCACAAAACCTAGAAATTAGCAGGAATATAAATAAAGCTTGGTATTTCATGGGTTTTTAATATTTGAATTCTCTCTTCGCTTCACAGTATATTGCAGACGTTTTAAAATAAGAATACTATTTAATTTGAATCGTAAAATTGATGTTTAGAAAATTGAGGAGAAATCGCTCCTCAATTTCTAAACCCACTAAACTGATTTTCTATGAAAAAAACCATTCTTATTGCTTCAAAATTACAATAAGAAAATATACTAGAAGTTATCCTATAGTTATTAATTGCTAATTGAATATTAGATCTGGATTAATTGAAAGATGCTTTCGGAAGAAAACATTTAAATTCCGATACTATTTGCTTTCTGAAAAATTAGACAAAAGAAGCTACGATTACAATAATGTGGTACTAGTGTTCGTTGATGCGAGAAACTATTAAACTATAAATTTTAAATAATGCAGAAGATTTTTAATCTGGAAATTCATGAACCTATTGATTTTGAAAATCCTTTTATAATAGAAAACCTTGTTAGAGAACGAATGCTAAATCATTTAGAAGAACAATACAGCATTCAATCTGTGAATTTAACCATGAACCGTAAGGACAATTATGTGCTTATTGCGGTAGTTAATTTAGAAAAGTAAGAACAACCTCCAAAGTCGAATCGACGAAAAACCCGATTCAGACAGTTTCAATTAATTTTATATGATGTGTTGACTTATCAGCCGTAATTTTTCGTTCGATAAGTCAACACACTCATAATTTTCTTTCCTACTTCTACGAGTTCATTTTTTAAATCGTAAAATTTCATTCAGTTTATCCCAGAACCATTACCACTCGTCGACACTAAAAAATAGCCTAACGATTTAAGTTCCTAAAAAAGTAGTCCCTGCTTTATTTTCGTGCTATAAATAAGTCGCGTTATGAAACAACTACTACTTCTTTTTGGTTTTTTGTGTTCTTTAGCCACAAGCGCACAGAATTATAATTTTTTAGGAACCTATGACAATCAAGGTGTTCCAGATTACTTAGTTGGTCGAGATGATATAAGTGCAGAAACTATACAAAGGATTTCTGATGCACTTCCTGAAGGTTATCCTGTACCAGATTATAATCCTCACTACATTAGTGCCGGCTATGATACCGATCTAATTCTGGATAAAGATGCTGCGGTGTGGGTTACATTTGTTCAGGAAGGTGCTGGTTATAAAAATGTATTGGGTTTTTACACCTACGATATTAATGCGCCAAAACCACCAAGACCTAATCGAGAAGATATTACGATTATTTTCCCAAATGTTTCTGCTGCTGGTTCTGGCGGCGGACTATATGCCGGAGATAAAGTTAAAATTGGTGATTTTAAAGCAGGTACCGCAATCGGTTGGGTTCTTTTAGCAAATGCATGGAAAGGCCAAGTAACCGATGGGTTATGGCAATTATTTTCTAATCCCGATTATAATCCTGAAGCCGATGAAGATTTAAGATATCACAATGTATTATTAGAAGATCCAGAAAACAAACGTGTAATTCTTGGTTTTGAAGATATAAGAAGAGATTACGCCAGTTGTGATCAAGATTTTAATGATGCTCTTTTCTATGTAACTGCTAACCCTTACGATGCGATTAGAACTGCCAATTTTGTGGATATAAAATCTGCTACAGATGTAAGTTCTGCAAATATGGGTGGATTAGAAAGTAATGGTGATTTAGCTTCTTTAATTGCAAAAAGAAACTTTAATAGAATTAAACAAAACAACTTTAAAACCAGTAAAAGAAAACAATCTAAATATAAAGCTCAGAGCCATTTCATGAAAAACTCACAGGTAAATCTGGGATCCCTACTACCAGAGACTGGAATGTTTGGTTCTGAGCAATCTTACGAGTCGAGTCCAGAGGACTTACTTGCGATCACTAATGCCAAAGAAATATTTTCTGTAGATTATTACGAAGGAGACAAAAGAGTCGCGGCAGCGCTGGCTACATTAACCGATGGCGGAATCTACGATCACTCTAAGGTAATTTGTGACCGATTAAATAGTTCTAGCTTAGAAGATATTAGAACAATAAAATTAGCAGGTCACAAGATCATTATGATCAAAATTTTAAGAGCTAGCGGGCAGTTAGAATATGCGCTTAATTTTTCTATTCAGTTAAATAATTCTGGGAATAGGTTATACAGCTTTTGGAATATTGGTGATTATCCTGCCGGTAACTATGCAAACTTTCAGGTTTGGGGAGGTTCTATGGGCCAGGTTAGCACTTTAGCAAAGCATGTTATTGATACCTTTCAATCGGTTAACGGATTAAGCTTCAGCAATAAAAATAATGAAATCCCAAGTGTATTTGTAAAAAAAGGAGTTTATAAAAACGGAAATCTACATTTAAAAATAAAGAATAATTCGGGCGCTACTGCTGTAAATCTTCAGGGGAATATCCGGGCTACTGAAGTTGCTTCAGAAAATGAATTCAATCAAAGCATAGGTTTGTCTTCATCTTACGAAGAGGAAGTTGTCGTAGATGCCGGAAGTTTATTTGATGTAGGTTTAGAAATTCAGGGGAATAATTCACCAAAATCAGATGCGCTTTATCTTGCTGATGGGCCATGGGGAATTGATTATGCTGATACTGAAACTAAAATTAATTCCTTCAGAATAGAAGAGGCGAAATTGGATAATTTCAGCAGTAATTCTTATCAAATCGAAAGAAACGTACAGGTAAATGGTGAGCTTTACGGAACCTTAAATATCTTCAGAAATATTCTTGCAGGCGATCAACTTTTTTATGCTGAAAATTTTGAAGCTCTGGAATTTATAACTAAAACCAATCTTCCTGTTGAAGTAATTTTAGTAACTGAAGGCTTAACAGACTGGAATAAGAGATATCGTTACGCTATAGAAAATAATACTGAAGCAAAAACACATAATATAAGATTATCAGATTTCCGTAATGATTCTGAAGCGTTTAAAGGAGAAGCTTTAAAAGGAATTGTATTCTCAGTAAAGGGAGATTATACAAAATTTCAGGAATTTAATGTAAATGTAGAGAATGTTCAGTTTACAACTTTCAGGGATATACCTTCACAGGAGCAACCAATTGCTGTGGTAGAAAATCCTATTAGAAAAGCATTTAATTACCCAAATCCTTTTAGAAATAATACCAATTTGGTTTTACCAAAAAAAAGTAAAAAAGTAAAAGTAATGATCTTTGATATGATTGGTAGAATGGTACATAACAAAGAATATGAATTAGAAAACGGAAAAATAGAAGTCCCTATACAATTAAAAAGTGTACCTCCGGGAATCTATAACAGCATAATTATCGTAGATAATAAAGACAAGTCACAAATAAGTTTAGTTGTGAATTAATGATTGGTTAGTTGGTTAGGTTAGTTATGAGTGAAAATGCCGGGAGTGGTTACCCGGCATTTTCTTTTTTATTGGCACCGCCAAAGGGTATAATACCCCGAGGCTTGCCTCAAAATTAAAAATCTATTTCCAAAAAATGTCTTGTGGGCTTACCCCGAGATAATTTACTAAATTCGTTTTTCAATCTAAGAGCATGACACTCGAGCAACTAAAATATCCTATAGGCACTTTTATAAATCCTACGGAAATCACTTCGGAACAAATTAAAATCTGGACAAAAGATATTGCAGATCTACCTTCTATATTGAAGAATCTTACTGGTAATCTTTCTGAAGCTGAATTATCCTGGCAATATCGCCCTAAAGGCTGGACGATAAAGCAAGTGATCCATCACCTTGCCGATAGTCACATGAATAGTATTATTCGATTTAAAATCGCTTTAACCGAAAAAGATCCTGCCATTAGAGGTTATGATGAAACAGCCTGGGCAGAGCTCGATGATTATTCGTCTGATATTCACCAAAGCTTAATATTGTTAGAAGGTTTACATCATCGTTGGGTAAAATTAATCGAGAATTTTAGCGAAAATGAACTTCAAAAAACTTTCTATCACCCAGAAAGGAATCAAAAATACAGTCTAAAAACAGCTATTGGAATGTACGCATGGCATTCTAATCACCACCTTGCGCATATCGAACAAGCATTATTCTACAAAGGGAAATTTGAGTAGTTTGCAAGGAAACTAAAAAAATAAATTTTAGACATTGCCGTTATAAGTCTTTTAACTAATTTACCCCATCAGTTTAAGACTTTATTCTATGATTATTTATCATTCTCAGGTTTTCAGAGTACTTGTATTTGCTCTCTGTACGATGTGTTCCGCAACTATGTTATCCCAACAAGCGCTAGTTTTAGATTCGCTAAGTCTAGAGCCTATTCCATACGCCAATCTAGAGTATGGTACTAATCAGGGAAGTGTAAGCAATCAGGACGGGATTGTTTTCACGCCTAAGGATTTTAAAAACTATAAACTCTCTCATGTAGGCTATCAAACACGACAATTGACTGCCACACAGTTAAAGGATACCTTATATTTAAAAGCGCTCGCTTATAATTTAGATGAAGTTGTTTTGCATAATTTTAATGCGAAAGACACCATTTTAAAAGCATTTAAGAATATCCCAAAGAACTTTTTTTCACAGCCTTTTAATCAAGAAGGCATATTTAGATATAGTTTAAAGAAAGAGGGAAAAGGAGTAGAAATGATCGAAACAGACTTTTTATCCTACAAAGCTTCTCTCGAAGCGGAAAATAAAACCAAAATTTCTGAGGTTAAAAAGACAGAAAAATATGAGCCATTGAATCTTTTAAGTGGTGTAGCTGAGTTTTTAAATATAATGGATCCTAGCCTAAAGAATGCTCCAGTATTAGAAAAACTAAAAACAATGAACTTTAGCTTTGCAGGTAGAATTGAAAACGAGGAAGAAGAAATCTATAAAATTGACATATCTGGAGAAGAAAATTTAGCAAACGGACATATTTTTTTGAGTAAAAACCAACTCGCCATAAAAGAAATAAAAGTTGAATATCTAAGAAACGAAATGCCAGAACTAACACATGAGGAACCAAATTATACTACACGAGTTGCTTCGTTAATTAAATTCAACACCAACAAGAACAGTAAACAATTTCTGTCTTACGCAGAAATCGCAAATGATAAAACAGCGCTTTTAAAAAATGATTCCATCTATCATTATGAGATGAAGGGTAAAATTGCATTCAATAAATTGATTCAAGGAAAAAAAGTCAAAAAATTTAGAAGTAATTATAATTCGAAAAAGGCATTCAATAAAACCGTGGCTAAATTCAAACAAAAGCAGCAATGGACCAATAGTGAAATGCTTCCCATGACCACAGCAGAATTGGAGATTTTAAACGATATTTATGGTAATTAATTCCAAAAATCAGGAATAGTTAAAATTCCTATTCCTGATCATTATTTTACCTCGTTTCAAAAACCGGCTTATTTAAAAAGATCCACTTCAGTCTAAATCCAAATTCAGTAAAAGTAAATCCGGCTGCTGTAGCTGAAGCAATGTTACTTCGGGTTCCGTAGAAATTCGCTAAACAACGCTCAGAAAATTTATAACCAAATTTTCCCTGGATTCGGTAAGTCGACTGTTTAGGATCGTCCTCGATAAACTGATACCCTACGGCTGCAGTTAAGCCATAGTACAAACTCTTAGCTTCAACTGCATTTTCATCCATTAGAAAATCTGCAAAAACCTCAACCGCATTAAATCGCTCCGGACTAAAATAAACTGTTGGCACCTGATTCTTAAAACTTAAGAATTGATAATTAACCCCACCTTTTAAAACCGGCTTCGACAAGAAATTATAATACAAAGAGGTAAACAATAAATTTCTACTATTCTCATCGCTTTGCGAGCTAAAATAATACTGCGTGAACCAACCTAAATTAAAATTGGTTCCCATATTATAATTCAGATAGTAATTATTTACTACAATTTCTCGATCTAAAAGATCAGCATTAAAGTTTTGCACCTCTCGATTATACCCAACTTCTAAATCCTGTAACTTGTAAGGCTTTATCTTAAAAAAAGCTTGCGCTAAAAACTGGTTATAATTATTGCTGAAAGAGTTTGCTGAATTTATTCCTCCTAAAACGTGAAAACTCGCTTTTGGATGAAATTTATAACTTCCGCCTAAACTGAAATTATTTGAAGTAGCTTCATTTTCAGTAATACTATTTCTTGTTTTTCGATAGTGGTAATTAGCGTTGAAGCTCAATTTTGTACTTACCGGAAATTCAATATTCGTATTGGTGGCATAGGCCTTGTTATCTCCATTATCGAACGTGTAATTTATTTTCTCTTCTACCGTTGGCGTAAAACTTCGATCTAATTTTCCTAAAAAATTAGTCGCATCTTTTTGATTTGGAAAGACTTCTAAAGTTTGATATCCCGCATCATAAGCATTTTCAGTTTCACCATCGGCAAAATAAGCGTTCGCAATTCCAAGATTTCCGTCGAAAGAAGCCGAGTCTTTTTCTAATATTTGTTGATAATCGGACACACTTTCTTTAAAGTCGCTGCGATACATCCCTAAAGTTGCTCTTAAAGATAAAACCCAATTTTCTTCTCCATAAGTTTCAAGTAATTCTGAAATATAAGATTCGGCATTTTTGAAGTCTTTATTCCAAACCAAAGTTTGAGCGTATCGTTCTTTTGAAGCCTGTATTGAAACTGAATCTCCTAAAGTTTCAGCTTTTTCAATTGCTTTTTCAGCAAGGTCCCGAGATTCTTTATCATCTTCAGCAATATGAGCTGCCAAAGCCATCCCGTTAAAAGCAACAACACTATCCTTAGCGTTTTTAGCTAATTCTAAATATACATTTTTAGCTTCTTCGGTTTCTTTAGTGATCAAATAGATATTTGCTTTGTTCAGTAATGTTTCCCGGTCGCCAGAAAAGTCTTCCAAATTTTCATTCAATAACGCAATCGCTGGCTCATATTGCTGATTTTGCATTTTTTGATATGCAAATCCAAGGCGTATATATTTTTTAGAAACCATAGCATTAGGATTTCCTGGTGAAGTTCCCAAAGCTCGATTTACATAAGTTAGGGCATTATCGTATTCTTTTAAATTAGAAAGCGTATTGGCAAAACCTAAAAGTGCAGCAAAGTTTTCAGGATATTTTTGTACCAGATCGCTGTAATATTCTTTAGCGTCATCGTAATGTTTTCCCCATAAAAGTGATTCGGCATAATTTAATTCGATTTCTAGATCTCCGGGATACTCTTTTAGTAAATCGGTAAAAATTGAAGTCGCTTTTTGCGCTTCTCCATTTAAACCGACTGCTCTACCATAACACAAATTAGCGGTCTTATTATCTGGATAATCTTTTAAAATGCCTTCAAAAAAAGTTTCTGCTTTTGCAAAATCTCCCTTTTCAAGATATTCAAAACCTTCTTGCATGTCTTGAGCAGATAGTAACTGAATTCCTAAAAACAAGAAAAATAATAGGCTAAGTTTTTTCATGGGTAATTGGTTAATTTTTGTAGTTGCAAGTTAAGTCTGTTCTCGCCTTCATTCATCTACATAAAACTTCCGCTCAACGAAATAGAATTTCTTTTCACTGAAATGTGGTGGATATTTGCTCTAATAATTAATCTAAAACCGAACTAACAATGCTTTTATCACAACTAAAGGTAAGAAAAATTACTCCCGAACAGTTCTTTATGTTAAGCGCAATGGGAGTAAATGTAGGTAACTACCTCTACAACCTATTGTTAGGTAGAATTTTGGGACCAGAGCAATTCGCTAATGCTGCGATTTTAATTACTTTTTTACTGGTTTTGTCTTTTATAGCGATGACTTTTCAGTTAACTGTAGCAAAGTTTACGGCCGGTTATGAGACTGAAAAACAACTCCATTTTCTAAACTACGTAAAAAAAGCAAGCCTTATTATTGGAATTATTTCCTCGATAGCGGTGGTACTTTTTGCAGGACAACTTCAGCAGGTTTTTAATACCGATAGCAAATGGATGTTTGTCATTTTTGGCGTTGGGATTCCGCTTTACTTTTTAATGAGCGTAAACCGCGGTTTTTATCAGGGAAGCAAAAGTTTCTATAAACTTTCAGCCACCTATCAAACCGAAATGTTTAGCCGTTTAGTAATCACTTTACTATTGGTAACGCTTTTGGCTAATGGATCTTCGGTTTTAATCGCTTCAGGAATTTTAATCTCTTTTGTTTTTGGGTTAATTCCGTTTAAAAAAAGTGGCAACTTTTTTACCAAAGTGACCTTAGAAGCATCTGATCGTAAAAGCTTGGTAAACTTTATCGCTATTACCGCTTTTTACGAGCTAACACAGATAATTATTAATAATAGTGACATCTTACTGGTTAAACATTACTTCGACTCTTACGACGCAGGATTATACGCTTCTTTAGCTTTGATTGGTCGATTAGTTTACTTTGTAGCCTGGATGTTTGTGATGATCTTATTGCCAACCGTGGTGCAAAAAAAGAAGAATGGCGAGAACACATTACCTGTACTTTTTAAATACGTTGGTTTTGTTAGCCTTTTGGCTATAAGTATTATTACGGTGACCTATTTTGTACCTGAGTTAATTATAGATATCATGTTTGGTGATGCGTACACCAGTATTGCGCCATTACTTTGGAAGTATGCCCTGGCAACGTCTCTATTTGCTATTTCTAATGTATTTGTGTACTACTTTTTATCGATCGATACCTATATGCCGGTGGCTTTATCTGGAGTATTTGGTTTAGGCCAGGTAGGATTGATCGTTTTCTTCCATGATTCTTTAGAACAGGTGGTTATAGTACAGATTATCATCATGGTTTTACTGCTTTTAATTCAGCTTGGTTATTTCTTTTATCAACACAAAAAGAAAACTCACCTACAGTAATTTACCATTTATCGAAGAAGAAAAAATAAAGCGAGGTTTAAGTAGATATTTGAACTATCAATAAAAATTAATCGAGGTACTCCTCACATAACTAGTTCCTGTAAAAAGGAATTTTAAAACCAAATTACCATGAAACTAGCAATTGTAACAGCGTTCCCTCCTAGTAAAGTAACATTAACGGAGTATGGATACCACTTGGTAAAGCATTTTGCTTTAAAAGATGAAGTTGAAGAGATCGTATTAATTACCGATCATACTGAAGAAGAAAAGCAAATTGACTTTGATGCGAATTGCAAAATCACGGTTAAAGATTGCTGGAAGTTTAATAGCTATGCAAACGTCTTGAATATTTACAAAGCAATTTCAGCTGAAAAACCAGATGCTATTTTATTCAATCTGCAATTCATGAAGTTTGGTGATAAGAAAATTGCGGCGGCTCTAGGATTAATGCTTCCTATGATTTTCAGAGTAAAGAAAATCCCAACAATCGTGTTATTACACAATATTCTTGAAACAGTTGACTTAGAGAAAGCTGGGTTTACTCAGAATAAATTGATGCAAAAATTATACAACGGCATCGGCACCACGCTAACAAGATTGGTTTTACAGGCAGATTTGGTTGCCGTAACTATTAGTAAGTATGAATATATTCTGAAGTCAAAATATAGAAAAAAGAACGTAATGTTGATTCCGCATGGTGCATTCGAAACACCACCAGAACCAAACTACGATCTGCCACAAGGTCCAAAAAAGATCATGACTTTTGGCAAATTTGGAACTTATAAGAAAGTTGAAATCTTAATCGAAGCCATAGAACAATTAAGAAAAACCTCGAATGAGGAAATGGAAATTGTAATTGCAGGAACAGATAGCCCAAATACCCCGGGTTATATTGAAAGCATGAAGGAGAAGTATAAGAATGTTCCTAATCTTACATTTACCGGGTATGTTGAAGAAAAAGATGTACCGGTAATCTTTGGAGAGAGTGCGGTAGTTGTGTTTCCCTACACCTCAACTACCGGAAGCTCCGGAGTTTTACATCAGGCAGGAAGTTATGGGAAAGCCGTGGTGCTTCCAGATTTAGGTGACTTGGGAATCCTTGTAAGAGAAGAAGGCTATCGTGGGCAGTTTTTCACCCCATCTAATGTAGATTCTTTAGCAAAGTCTATCGATGCTATAATTTCTAACGATGGGTATCGTAGAGAATTGGGTAAAAAGAATTACGAAGCATCTTGTTCTTTACCAATGGAGAAAATTGCCGATATGTATTTAGAAGAATTTGAAAAAATAATACATAGAAATATAAAAAATGGAGTGAGTGTTGTGTGATGATGCTAGTTAGTAATGTAGTTAAAAGCAGGCTTTGGTTCTCCCCGATGATCTAAAAATCCAAAGAATCTTTGTCTGCTTTTTCTCCATGGTAATCTACCCACCACCTGCGAAGGAACTTCCTCGAAATCATACAGCGTCCAAGACATAAATGCAAGATCTTCTTTTTTAAAGAAGTCTTGCATTTTTTTATGGTATTGCGCCTGATCTTCTTCATCGGTTCCAAAAGGATTCCATAATCCATGATACGAACTCATCCCAAATTCTTGCATTACTAAAGGTTTATTCGGAATATTATCTTCAAGAATCTTATAGTCCGAAGCTAATTTTTCAAGGTTCTTATAGAAATGAAAAGACACAAAATCCAATTCTTCCTGAAGATTTACAGCGGCCTCTGGCGAAGACCATCCCACCGTAATTAAATGATTGGGATCGTGTTTTCTAACTTCATCTGCTATATGTGAAAGCCATTGTAACACTAAATCTTTACCGCGGCTTTCGAAATCCAGATCGGGTTCGTTTTTTAAATCCCAGGCCAATACCGCCGGATGATCTTTGAATGCTGAAACAATCTGATCGGCATGCCGATGTGTTAGCGTCCAATCCAACACCGAATAATCTCCATAAAAATCAAATAAAGTAACTACTACTTTTAGATCCTTTTCTTCAGCAATATCTAAAACGGTTCTAAGTTTATCTAATTTCTGCGGAAGCACTTCTGCCTTACCAAAATCTTCATACTGAAGAAAAATCCGAATACTATTTAAACCCGCATTTCTTATAATCTGAAAATCTTTGGCGATAGTATCTTTATTGAAGTTTTCTCCAAACATATCCCAAGGAGAAGCTTTTGGGTAATAATTGATTCCTTTTACTTTGAATTCTTTATTTTCTACATAGATTTTTTTGCCTTTAACTTCAGCCAGTTTATTGGTAGAAACAGAATCCTTTTGTGGTTTTGCAGGCTGTTTTACTATATGCCGAATTCGCCAAAAACCGTCTTCCAACAGCATCATTACTCGATAAGATGAGGTATCCTGATGAGTCAACAATTTTTGATCGCTTTCATAAATTTCCTGATACTCGACCACCTCGTTATCGGTAATCACCACTAACTGCCCGTCTGCACTATAAAACTCTAATTTTGGATAATGATTTAAAGTGGTCGCTTCTAGATGAATATCGTTTTTCTTATTAAATTTTATAGTCTTAAAAAGGTTAACGCGCGAGCTATCGGTATAATAATCTTCGATTCCGTAGGGATTATTGGTTTTATACGCTACATGCTTTACATACCACGCATTTAAATAATCCTGCTGAATTTCACCTAATGTCTGTTGCTCCATTGGCCGACCGGGGTTTTCCAAACTTTTCCATTCGATATCGGGTAGATACACATCTTTGCTCAAAACTTCAGTATGCAACATTCCCGTGCGCTCGGCTCCCGTATTTAACCAGGCTAAAACCGAACTTAATCCAAAAACCACCAAAGCATTAAGCCCAACAAAAGTGAGGATCAAACCCGCCCGATAGATATTTTTACTCATCTTATTCTTCATATTTCAATACGTCTGTGGTTTTGCTTTTTCCTAAAGCTTCAATTTTAAAACTATAGGTTTTTTCAGGATAAAAACTTTTAGGCAATCGAAAGGTCACAAAACCATCGTTGGAAGTTTCCTGCTTCACTTCAACAAATTCATTTTTATGATAAATTCTTAGTTTAACAACGGCACCATCGGGAATTAGTTGATTCATAAAACTTTGTAGCGGACCAACTTTTATCAATCGATTTCCGTTAGAAAATTCAACGTCAAAATCTTTTAAAGCCTGTCTAAAACTAATTTCAATCTCATTACTTTCTGCCAAGCCGGTCACATACCCTTTGATCTTCCAGGTATCGGGATGATCGGGATGAATTATTTTTGCCGTAGCCACACCTTCAATAGAACTTCCTCGGGTAGTAAGCATGGTTCCTGCTTCATTTTCGATATAAAAAGAAACTAAAGTTCCGTCGCTAATAATGTTTCCCCATTCGTCCTTTATTTCTGAAGTAGTAAATTCTGCAATCTGATTCCCGTCGGCAAAATCATGATTTCTAAAAGATGAAATCTCAAAATCGGTAGCATTAGATGGAAAAACATTGGTCGTTAATTCTATAGAATTTACCCCCAAAACATTCGAAGAAACATTGATGTTTCCAGTTTTTCGATAGGCCATAATATTTCTCCAGGCCATGAGTTTATCGGTAAAGATTTCTACGGAATCAATCTCTTGGTAATATTGTTTATGAAGCATCACACTTGTACTATCGGGCAAAGGATTATCCATTGCATCCATAGGCACGACGACTAACATCGAAAAATCACGATCTCCCGCCTGAATACTTCTTGGTCCAAAATAACTTTCGATCACCGTTTCTGAGGCTACTTTTGGTAAGATCTCAAAATTGCCTGTTTTTAGTTTCTTTTCTTTTTTCAGCAAAATCCAATTTACATTTCCACTTTTAGTGCTCAGAAATTTAGGAATAGAAAAGCTAAATTTATCATTATCGATTTCGGGTTTTAGAATGGTTTGCGAATAGGAATGATGAAGATACAACCTACATTCTTCATCAATATTGCTAAAGTTAAATTGGATTTCCTCTCCTGCAATGTATGCTGATTTAGAATTTAAAAGTTCAACATCAGCTGAATATATTTCTGTATAAAAATATCCAAAAGAAGAGCCTAAAACGACCAAACTCAGCAATATGATGATCTTTAATTTTAGCTTCATTATTTTGGATTTCCTACGTAATTATTCAATTCTAATTTAATAAAATTAAAACCTTTCCCGTCCAAGGACTGCATCTGCTCTTTAGGGTGATTTTCTTTACGATCGGGAATTACTTTTATTGCGATCTCTTTATTTGGTAGCCCGTTTACAAAAATATTATCCATAGAAGAATTAATAATCTCTACTTCTTCAAGATTGGGCAAATCGTAATCAAAATATTGTTTGCGTTGCACCCGCACTCCTTCTCGCATAAAATCTTGTTCTACCCAGACAAGCTGCGTATTTTCATCATAAAACGAAAAGATAAGCTCTGGAATAGTCACTTCCTGTATTCCGTAGTTAAACAAAGTTCCAGAGATTTCATCTTTAGAATACGTAATATCAGATAGCGCAACATTTTTATACAAATCGGTATTCGCAACATTTCCTGCACATTGCAAATTGAATTTTGTTGGTGGCTCGGGTAATTCTACCGGTGTAAATTCATCTGGATTAAAAGTTTCGGGAATTTTATCATCTTTTCCTAACCACGCAATACCTTCAAAATCGACTCTAAAACTGCTAATTTCCTTCGGAAGTAACTTATGACTCATCACATATTTTGCGCTATACCCGGCAAGTTCTTTATTATCCTCGTTATAAAGCGTTCCTTTAATCACGACATCTGCGGGAACATTATCTACATTTTGAATTTCCCCAATAATCGCATAACGATCGCCTTTTTTAACCAATTTTGCTGAAAGCACCTCTAAAACCGGCTGTTTTAAAACATCCTGATGATAGGTTTGCTGCGTGGTAATTCTACGCCGGCCGTGATTGTAAAACTGCGTAAGATTATCTGAAAATAATTGATCTGGCGGAATATCCAGATCGAAAGTACTTGGTTTTATAAACCACTTTCCTCCTATTTTTACTACATCGTGCTCGTAGGTTTTATCGATCTTTTCGAGTGGCGTAATCCACTCGGTATGCGCTAGGATTTTTGCACGGTCTTTAGATTCGCTTAAAACTTCTAAACCAATCGAGTCCATTTTAGCGTAGGAACTTAAAATCCCATCGGTCACTGAAACTTCTAACATATACTGCGCAATGGTCACATCACTTTTAGGATCTAGATACGAATGTGCTCTTTCAAATTCTTTAAAATCGAGTGCATCATAGTAAGATTTGACTACATTTTCAGCACTAATTTGAGTCGCATTTTTAATGTAAAAGAGATAAACTCCGTAGAAAATAACTCCACTTAAAATGACGGCCCAAATATGACTAATCTTGATGAGATTCCAGCTGAATCCATCATAATTGGTTTTAAACTTTAAAAAATCTGGCTTATTAGGAATTTTGATTTTCAACGTCTGAAACCAGATTAACTGGATATTTATAAAAAAGGCAATTAAAACGGTTAAAACAGGAATCACGCCCCACATAATTTTCAAGAAAACCGGAACATCTTCTTTTGGCAGAATTTTACTAAGCGGGGGCACGTTGAGCTTTTCCCAAACCATAATTCCGTTTTCTAATTGCTGCAACCGCTGCCAACCCGAGAAATATAAAATAGGATCGTAAAACTTATCGTTAGAAAAGATGTACTTCAGGTTATATTTTTCTGGAACGGTCAAAAACTGTTGTAATGAACCGATTCCTTCAACTCCACGGAATTTTGAGTTTTCCAATCGCTCCACTGCTCGGGTCGTTAATTCGGGCAAACGCCTTGCGCTATGGTAATTTCCATCGACGGTTAAGGCATTAGTTTGCGCAGAAAGCCAAGCCATCTGATCGCCAAATCCCAGCGTTAAAAATCGCCAGTGATCATGCTGATCCTGATTCAGGAAATTGGTAATAGGCAGGGTTTTAATTTTTTGTGGCTGCATCGGTCTAAAATAGCCCAGCGTAATGGTGAATATCGCCATAAAAAGAAATAAACCCACTAAAAATGCGCCTAAAACTCGATGATAAACCGCTCCCAATTTCTCCTGAATTCGCCATCGCAAATCACCTTCAGCAAAACGATAACCAAATTCACCGAATATCGGTAAAGCCATAATCGACGCCCAAAGCGTAAATCTATCTAAGGTTAAAATATTAAATGCCGTATCGCCCAACATCATTTTAGGCACCGGCGTAGTTCCTCCTGTTCCCAAAATGGTCAATAATGTAAAGGAAAGACCAAAAAAGATGTACCTTTTTGAATAATATCGATAAAAAATATAGGGCAACAAGAATAACAAAATCCCCCATGGAATCGTAAAAAACACCAATCCCGAAGAGGTTACTTCAAGAAAATTATCCCGACTACCATGCGGAATTGGAACCTGAGTAATTGGATTCTTCTTTGAATTGATCCAATACGGGAGAATACAGGTAACGATAATTACCAGCGATATTCCGCCGAATAAAACGATTCTTTTAAAAGCTTCAATAAATGATTTCAGGAACACATTAAAAGTAACTTCCTTAATATGGTTCACTCTTTCGCGTGAGTTATCCATCACTGCCATCCCGATTAAAGGAAAAATAAAAAAGACCATTCCGAAGATTGGCGTAACGTGATGTGACGTAACTGTTACTGCTAACAAAGAAATCGCTCTCACCAGCGAGCCAAGCTTGCCGGTTTTGATCCACATATATATTTCAGGCATACAATGCATCAAAATTGAAACACCAACAATACTTGGCAACTGACCAAAAATATGAAGCGTTTCTACAAAAGATGAGGAAAAAACCGCTAATAAGGCCGCATAACCGGCTGCTTTACGATCGGCCAGCATCATTAGGGAGAATCGATACACTCCGGTGATAAAGAGCATAATGCCTATAATCCCCACCGTGAACAACCCGAATTTTAATCCACCAATATAACTTAACAAGCCCATTGCCTGATGGACGAGCGGCGGATAGCCCATTACGGTAAAACCGGTGTACCACTCATAATTCCATGGTTCCCACCAACTATTCGCATAATGATCTGCAAAAAACAGATGAATTAAAGCATCGTAAGTATTTTCTATAGTGAAGAAAATAGCAGTTCCGTGAAAAAGAACGCCTATAATCAATGCAACTATTAAATATTTATTAGTCTTTTCCTTCATTCGTTATAATACTCCTATAAAACTACAATAAATATAAAGGAATGTTTATCGATACCGCAATCCATTTATCGATACAACTTAACCATTCATCTAAGTAAAATTCGATCTTCATCTAATAAGATCGTAACACACTAGAAATCAATCTATTTTTGAATCACAATAATAAACCAAAGCCATGAAAATTTTAGCCATCGACGATCAGCAATTAGTGCTTTTGCCTTTAAAAAGAAGATTAACAGAACTTGGTTATGAAGTAATCACAGAGACTGACGCTCTAAAAGCGAAATCTATATTTGATAGTTTTCAGCCAAATTTAGTAATAGTTGATATTAATATGCCAGTAATTTCAGGTATAGAAATTATTAGATATATAAGAGGTACAAAGAATAGCCAGACGCCAGTTATGGTTTTATCTGGTAATACCGATGATAATTTGATTGTTGAGAGTTTCGATTTAGGCGTGGAAGATTATATGAAAAAGCCTTTGAGTCTTGATGAAGTTTCAGCAAGAGTAAAGCGCTTAATAGGTTCAGTTAATAAGGAACAAAAAAGTGTTTCGCAAAATACGATTATAGAGAAAAGATGTGTTGGTGTTGTAATCCCTTGTTACAATGAAGAAAACAGATTATTAAGTAAAGAGTTTACCAATTTTGTTGAAGGACATTCTGGTTATCATTTATGCTTTGTTAACGATGGAAGTAAAGATAACACACTAAAGGTTTTAAAGGATCTAAGAAAAGGTCGAGAAGATTACATTACCGTATATGATTGCGAAAAAAATGGCGGAAAAGCTGAAGCTGTTCGACTTGGTATGCTGCACATGGCCGAGTATACCGACTTAGATTATATTGGATTTTTGGATGCCGATCTATCTACAGATCTTAGTGATTTTGATGATTTAGTAAAGACTATCGAAAACTCTAATTTTAAAATTGTTAGTGGTAGCCGAATTTCCAGAATGGGAGCAAACATCGCAAAAGAATCTGCCAGACAAATTATTAGCTTAACGATCAATTATATTATCCGCAAAATTCTTAGAATGAATTTTAAAGACACCCAATGTGGGGCTAAAATAATGGATAAGGAAATTATCAAAATAGCGTTTAAAGATACCTTTATTACCAAGTGGCTTTTTGATGTTGAAATATTTATGAGGATGAAAAAATATTTTGGTGCTAAAAAAGCAGAATCATTTATCTGTGAGCAGCCTTTAAAAAGATGGGTTCATGCTGACGGCTCTAAACTATCGATGAAAGATTCAATAAAAATCGTCTTTCAGTTAGGGCACATTGCGATTCATTACAAACGAAAAAACACTGAAAATATAGAGAAAGAAAATTACAATTACGTCTTAGAATCAGGTAAGCAAAAAGTAATCTAATATTAGAAAAGCTAAAGTTATAAAAACGACTTTAGCTTTTTTATTTACTATGAAAATTGAATTATTTACTCTTCTTTATTGAAACAAACCTGACATTTTTCAAGTTCATCATACTTCTTTTTTAAAGTTGTAATGGTTGCGTCTATTTCAGGTGAGCTATTCATTTCAACACAATCTGAATTATTGGGAATTATAGGACAATCGCTTTGATGTACGATATGATAAAGACCAAGAGTTCGCCTTTTTTCAATATAAACTTTATTCATTTTTTGCACTATTACCTCCATCGGAAACTAATTATTTCACAATTATATAACTTTCTGTTAACTTTTGATTAAGAAGTGTATTAAGTTTTGCTATACTTTGAAAAACTTAACATTGAACACAGATAAGATTTTGACCCATAAATAGTTATAAAAACAAGACTTTTAGTTCCGTTCAAACTCATTCATTCTAATCGAGTATAATGGTGGCTTCAAATGTTATTTTAACTGATATAAACGAAGCTCTACGAAAAAGAATACTTTATTAAAAAATATGCATTGATTTAAACCTCAAAATAGCATTGATAATTCTTTTCTATTTTTGCTGAAATATCTAATGCTATGAATTGGTTTCTCCTAATAATTGCTGGTCTTTTTGAAATGTCTTTTGCTTTATGCCTGGGTAAAGCGAATCAAACTGAAGGAATTATATCCAAACTTTGGTTTGGTGCATTTTTACTGTGCCTTGTGTTTAGCATGAGCTTACTTATAAAAGTAACGAAGAGTTTGCCAATAGGAACTGCTTATGCAGTATGGACTGGCATCGGAGCAGCAGGAACCGTATTATTGGGGATTTTTGTTTTTAAAGAACCTGCCAGCTTTTGGAGATTGTTTTTTATCACGACACTTATTGGGTCTATCATTGGCTTAAAATTGGTATCACATTAATAGCCAGAAACTCCGCCTAGATTTAGCAATGCTGAAAAATTGATACCGGAATTAACCCTCTTTGAATAAAAAAAAGGAGCTCTAATGAGCTCCTTTTCATTTTTATAGAATGTATTTTCAAAAGATTATTGATTGGTTTCCACCAATGCATCCATCAAATCTGGATATAATGTTTCACCTGTATTGCGATTAAACATTGCAAATCCATTTTGTCCCATATCTCCATTATCCCAGTAGATTGGCACTAAACCATTGGTTTGTGCTGCCTGGGTTATATATTCAAAATAGTCTTCTCTATAGGCCTGATGTCCCGAAATTTTTGTACGAGCAATTGCTCCGTATTCTCCCAAAATTACTGCGACACCCTGATCGATAAAATTAGTCTTCATTCGCTGAAATTGTTGATCTACGTGAGATTCGTTAGCCCAGGTTTCAACTTTATTTGGATCGGTTGCATTGCTTCCCCACTGCGTAATATTGCTATCTGCATTTAGCGCAAAATTATAAGGATCATAGTAATGCACTTCCATCATTAAGCGTTCTTCTACAACATCATCAGGAATTTCAGCAAAATTAATAGTATGATCTATATTGGTATTGAAACCTTGTACTACCAGATATCGGTAAGCATTTTTTCCACCTGTAGATCTAACAGCATCCACAAAAGTTTGATTAAAACTATTTTGAACAGTGTAAAACTCTTCGGTAGGAGCATTATAGTTATTTTCTACCATAACTTCATTAGTACCGGCAAATAAAAGTTTTGGTCCATAATCCATAAAATGATTACCAATTTGCGTCCACAAAATATCCAGACGCTCATTTACTTCATCTTGATCTGCATACGTTGGCTGCATCCATCCACCATCCCAGTGAATATTCATAATAACATACATGTCGTTATCAAGAACGTAGTTTACCACTTCCTCTACTCTGTCCATCCAGCTATCCTGAATTACATAATTCGCTTCATCTGAAAATTTACTCCAGGCCACAGGAATACGAACGGCCTCAAATCCAGCTGCCTTTACAGAATCTATTAAACGCTTTGAAACCATAGGATTTCCCCATTCAGTTTCTCCTCCAATAGCTTCTAAAGAATTTCCTAAGTTCCATCCAATATCTATTTGGCTGGCAAATTCAACAGCACTCATTTCACTCATGTCTGTACTATCTGGTTCTACTGCAAAAACAATTTCATCTGAAGGTTCTGGAACCATAGCCTGCTGAGAAATATTAACGTCAAAAGACTGGTCCCCTGAAGTTATAGTGACCATCGAAGAACGCGAAATGGTATCCTGATTTTGTGAAGCGCTTAAATTCACTTTTTTGCTTCCCTCTGCAGAACCTTCAGACCAGGAAAGCCACTCTCCTCCTCCTTCAATAGTCCAGGCTTCGCTACTATTGATATTTAGAACGTTATTCCCTCCATTGGATGCGAAATCGATTTCGCCAGGATACACAGAAAAATCCAATGACTTTGAAGCAACAACCTCATCATCGTCTGAGCAAGAGACCAAAAAAGGTATGGCTATTACAGCCAAAAAAACAAATGTTAGTTTTAGTAATTTCATAATAACAGTTTTAGGTTAATATTTTAACCAGCAAATCCTAAGATTTGCTGGTTATCAGTTTATTTAGTAGTAGTTTCTAATTTT